>CAYWSS010000028.1:0-18083 GCA_964460505.1 uncultured Caldilineaceae bacterium
AAAATCTGCTCTGATTGTTCCCCATTACCCTAATTATTAGCTTGATGCGTATGGGATTAAACTTCCCCCCTTTAAAGGGGGAATTGAGGGGGGTAATTTACGTGAGTACCACAAAAATTGAATCCACTGAATCTGTCAAATTAGCCTTGACGCGACACTAAAAAAAATAGTGCTGCCAGATTTCATCCCCCCACACCAGCATTATCCAGCCGGTAAGGGTCAGGAAGGGGCCGTATGGAATGAAGGTTTTTAAGCCTACCCTGCCGGTAACCAGCAGCAAAAAGGCTACAAAGCCCCCCAGAAAAACACCAAAGGTCAAACTAAGGATAATTTGGGGAAACCCCAACGCGAAACCCAAAAAGCCGGACAATGTGACATCCCCCTCGCCCAATCCCCCTCTGGAAAGCAGGGCGGCCACGTAAACTACAATAAACGCCCCCACTCCGCCCACCAGCGACGATCGCCAGAAGAGGCCCGGCACCACAAACGAGGCCGCAAAGGCCAGAGCCATGGCCGGCAGGATGACCACGTTAAAAATTAACCGGTGCTCCAAATCGGTAACGGTGGTCAACCCAAGAATGATGGTGTACAGGGTAATCAACAGCAAATTGGCGGATACCCCGTATCGCCAAAATAAAAAAGCGAAGATAACCGGCGAGACCATTTCGACGATGAGTGACCGGGTGAAGGTCTGGCGTGGCGCATTGCAATGAGAACACTCTTGCAGATTCCTGGACCAGGCGATTAGCCCGCTCCACTGCGCAACCGGGCGCGCCGCGCCACATTCCAGACAGGTCGGTTTCCGAAATACGGATTTTCGGGTGGGAAGAATATCGGTAACGTGGTTAACAAAAATCGCGGCAAACCAACCTGAGAGGGCATAAAGAATAATTAGTAGTATCAATTGTTTATCCGGAATATTCAGAGTTTCTGTGGCTTGCCAGGAGTCAGGGGTTAGGGGTTAGAGGTTAGGGAAAAGCTAACCGCTTCCCGTAGCTAACTCCTGACTCCTGGCCCCTGCTTCCTTTTTACTCAAAAAGCCACCCATTGCAATCAGTATTAAACAGGTAATCCCGGTTGTCCATAGGCCAAAAGTAAAACCGGCCGGCCGATAACTGAACTTAACCTGATGCCGCCCGGCCTCGGTAAACACGGCTCTAAAGGCCAGGTTAGCCCGATAGATTTTAGCCGGCTCCCCATCAATGGTTGCTTGCCACCCGGGATAAAAGGTGTCCACCAGAATCACATACCCCGCCGAAGGCGCATCAACCATCAGCTTGATGGTGTGGTTCCCGGCCTCGTTGACTACCACCGTTCCTCCGTCGGAGGGCATCTCGCCGGGGGTAGAAGGCGCGGGAGCATCGCCATCTGCACTTATGATAATCACTTCCTGCCGGGAATCAAATTCCGGGGCAAGCAACCGGTCGAGCGCCTCGTTGTCGGTGCTGACGATGTCGGCTTGCGTCACAAAATAGGTGTGCGGCACCGCGTTTGGAACAGATTCGATGGAGAGATTTTTGTCGCCATAAATTTGTGCTGCCGAAACCTTGGCTGCGCTGCCAACAAAATAATCCACGCCCATTACAGATAAAATACGGTTTTGTTGAGCGGAGTTGGCGCGAAGCAGTTGCTGAGTGAGAAAACGCCAATGATTGACTACGAGCGGGTCATTATTGTTGGCCGAGGGTAGATTAGCGTACACGCCAAAATTTGGCGCCAATGTTTCTCTAAACTGTAGCCACGGCTGCAACTCTGACGAGCCAAAATCTTCAAATTGGAAGTATCGATTAAAGGTGACACCATACGCAAATTCAGAATCGACAAAAAATCGTGGCGATTCCGATTGAGATTTAATTACACCGGCCGTGCTGATGGGTTGAGTAAACAGTTCCGGCGGCGCCATTGGCAGCAGCGGGAAGGCAGACAGGAGCAAATCTACCACCACAAACGTGATACCCAACCCCTGCCACACAGGTTCCGCAATAATTCCCCGCCGCCTTTTTGGGGGGCGCAGGAGGAGTAAAATAACGGTGAGTGACAATAAAATCCCCGCCGATCGGGTTGCCGTTACAAAGGTTTGACCGCGTCCGGACAGATACCATCTGCCAAAAATACCGGCCAGCGTGACCGCAATGCAGATGACCAGCAAGCGTTGCCACATAACTCTTGATCGGGTTGGCAGTTGAAAAAAGTGAGCGCCAACTCCGGCCAACACCGACATAGCCACGGTGTACCAAATTAACAAACGAGCCGGCGCGCGAAATAACCCAAATCCGGGAACATAATCAAACAGCCACAAAAAAATCGGGGTGTTCCAGCCCATGGCCAAAATTATGCTGACCGGGATTAGCGCGGCAAAAAAGGGGATTACCCGAAACGCCGGCAATTCCGGCAGCGAGGAATGTTGATCGGATTTTTCCTGCGTGTTCCGTATTTGTCTGAAATAAAACCAAATCGCCGTCAGGGCCAGCACAAAAGGCATTACCCCAATGTAGGCGTGATCTTCCCAATAGTTGGCATATCCCCAGTAATTCCCCTGCGCCGGATTCCCAAAAAAGTCGGGGGCCACAAGCGTAACCAGTCGCCACGGCCAAAAGGAGTAGGTCAACGCCTCGTAACGCGCTGCACCGGTACTCCGCGGTGACTGAGCGAGGAATTTTGCCGTGGGCGCAAGCTGCACCGCAGCCACCAGCATCGACAAAAAAACGGCCAAAGCCAATTTGGCGACGACTTGAAATGCAGCGCCAAACGCGGAGCGTTTGCTGCGCTTTGCCGTTTGCCAACTTCTGAAAAGAATGTATGCGCCAATTAAAAGCAGCCCGTAAAACCAGAGCTGCGCGTGGCCGGCCAATAACTGGATGGCCAACGCCAGGGCAAGCCACAGAACATTGGGCCACCCGCGTCGCGTGGCCACTTTATCGGCCAACAGAAGCAGCAGGGGGAACCAGGCCGCTGCATTGACCATCGTTACAAATTGCGAGCGGCCAACGATATAACCGCTGAACATAAAACTCAAGGCCGACACCGTAACCGCAAATGGCGACAGCCCCAGATAGCGCATATAGGCAACCATAAACCAGCCGGCCAGTACCAGGTGAAGCATCACCGAAAAGGTAAGCGCGTGTTCCACCGGCATGACCAGATAAATAAGGTTTGGGGGATAAAAAACCGCGCTTTGCTGGTTGGCCAGCAGCGGCGTGCCGTTTCCCAGCAGCGGATTCCAGAGCGGCCATTCGCCGTTCAAAGCGCTCAATTTTACCAGATGGTGCCAGGGCCAGAATTGCAGCAACAACGCTCCCCAATAGAGAACATCGCCTTTGATCACCCATTTCCAGAACAACAAAACCGGCGCAACAAGAATCAGTCCCCAATACACATATTCCGTATTTTTACGTTTTGTAACGTTGCGCATAACAAAATTCAACATCGTCTCAAATTATGTGCTTGAGTTTATTGGACGCGGATTGGACGGATCGCGCGGATAAAAAATTTATAAGAATCCGTTCGATTCGTGCGATCCGCGTCCAATTTAATGAGAACAATTACCCAGGCACATAAATGGTTACTGTCTCCAAAATTCAAGGTCTGAAATTGGCGTTTAAACAACAAAGGATGCGAGCACCCCCTCCCCACCTACCCTAATTCAATTGCACAGGCTGCAAGGATGCAACTATCTACAACAATACCACATTTTGAACCAGCATAAAAACAACACGACATAATCTGCCGGTTGTGCTGCAATTTAACTCGTGGTACAATCAGTCTCAAATTTTATACGAGGAACTATTATCCGCTCGTAGCCGGCCTCGAAGCGATAGCGGAGTGGCGTTAGACGACCGAAGGCCTACTACGTTGCGTATCTGACTACAAACATTTTATACGAAGAGATTTTGGGAATTATCATGAATTTTTACCGAACCGATTTGGAATTTGCCCAGAAACTGGACACGCAGGATGAGTTGGCCCCATTTCGGGATGAGTTTGTAAGCGATGACCCCAACCTGATCTACCTGGATGGTAACTCGTTGGGGCGATTGCCCAAACGCACCGTTGATGTAATGAAAAACGCTATTGAGCGCCAATGGGGGCAGCGGTTGATTCGTGGTTGGAATGACGGCTGGATTCACGCCTCGACCCGGCTGGGGGAGAAAATCGCTCGATTAGTGGGCGCTCAACCGGAGGAGATTATTGTGGCCGATACCACCTCCGTCAATTTGTTCAAGCTGGTGGTGGCTGCCCTCCGGGCTAAACCGGAGCGCCGAAAAATTGTAAGCGACGAATTTAATTTTCCGTCGGATCTATACATTTTTCAGGGGGCGATTGAACTACTTAACCGGAATCACCGGCTGGAGTTGATTTCTTCTGAAGATACTGTAACCATCGCGCCGGATAAAGTTGAGTCCGCAATCGATACGGGCACGGCCCTGGTTGCCCTCACCCACGTGGCGTTTAAGAGCGCCTTTATGTACAATATGACCCGCGTAACCCAACAGGCTCACGCGGCGGGGGCGCTTATGCTGTGGGATCTATCCCACTCTACGGGTGCGGTGCCGGTCAACCTGAATGAGGCCAACGCAGATTTGGCTGTGGGCTGCACCTACAAATATCTCAACAGCGGGCCGGGCGCGCCGGCCTTTTTATACGTGCGAAAAGATTTGCAGGCACAACTGAAGCAGCCCATCTGGGGTTGGTTTTCGGCGCAATCTCCCTTTGCGTTTGATCTGGATTACACCCCCGCCCCCGACATTGCCCAATTTCTAATCAGCACCCCACCGGTACTTTCGATGCAAGGCATCGAACCGGCGCTGGACATTCTGCTTGAGGCCGGTATCGACAGATTGCGGGCCAAAAGCATCCGGCAAACCGCGTATCTGATTTTTCTGGTTGAGCAATGGCTGTCTCCGCTGGGCTTCACCCTCGGCAGCCCGCACAAGGCCGCCATGCGCGGCTCACACGTATCTATTCGCCACCCCGAAAGCTACCGCATCAACCGCGCTCTGATCGAGGCCATCCCCCCTGCCCCAACCATTGTCCCCGATTTTCGGGAGCCGGATAACATCCGTCTGGGTATCGCTCCGATTTATAACACATTTGCAGAAATACAGCGGGCCATCAACCGTATTCGCGTAATTGTAACCACAAAAGAATACCAGAAATACTCCGCAGAACGCGCTGCGGTGACATAATCTTTTTTCAGGTTACAGGGTGCAGGTATCAGGTATCAGGCCGCGAGGAGAATCTTTGTAAACTCGCGTCTTGATTTACAGAGAATCAAAAAGCAACCCGGTTCGGGTTGCTTTTTTCGTTATACTATGCGCAGGTATTATTCTGCAATCTCCGCAAAAGCTGTTTGCGCTGCTTGAATGGTAGCAACAACAATTTCGGGCGTGTGGGCAGTAGAGAAGAACCAGGATTCGTATTGTGATGGCGGAAAATAGATGCCTCTATTGAGCATTGCGTGAAAGAATTGCGCAAATTTTTGGGTGTCACTTTGAGAAGCCGTGTCCCAGTTAATAACCACCTGTTCGTTAAAGAAGAAGCAGAACATGGTTCCGGCCTGAGTTTGATAGAGGGAGACACCGGCTGCTTCTGCTGCCGCGCTGATACCCTCGCACAACGTGGTTGTCAGCGACACCATTTCGGTAAATACGCCGGGGGAACTCAACCCCTGAAGCGTTTTGATACCGGCGGTCATAGCCAACGGGTTACCGCTTAATGTGCCGGCCTGGTACATAGAGCCGGCCGGGGCCACGGTTTGCATAATTTCACGACGACCGGCATAGGCTCCCACCGGCAGTCCCCCGCCAATCACTTTGCCCAGCGAAGTTAAATCCGGGGTAATGCCAAACAATTCCTGAGCGCCCCCAGGCGCTACCCGGAATCCGGTCATGACCTCATCAAAAATAAGCAACGCGCCGTATTTGTGGCACAACTCCTGCAATCCGCTCAGATAACCTTCCAGAGGTAAAACCATGCCCATATTTCCGGCCACCGGCTCCAGGATGATACCGGCAATGCCATCGCCTGCTTCCTTAAACAGGGCTTCAACCGCTTCCAGGTCGTTGTAGGGCGCGGTTAGCGTATCCTGGGTTATGCCCTTTGGCACGCCGGGGCTGTCGGGCAGGCCCAACGTTGCCACCGCAGAACCGGCTTGCACCAGCAGAAAATCTGCGTGGCCATGGTAGTTTCCCTGTAGCTTGATAATCTTGTCCCGGCCGGTATAGGCCCGCGCCAGCCGCAACACACTCATGGTGGCTTCGGTGCCGGAATTGACAAAGCGCACCTGCTCCGCCGATGGCACAAGCTCGCAAACCAACTCTGCCAGTTGAGTTTCCAGAGTGGTCGGCGCACCGTAGCTGGTGCCGCGCTCTGCACCCTGTTTTATGGCCTTGATAACACCGGGGTTGGCATGCCCCAAAATCAGCGGCCCCCAGCTTAATACGTAGTCAATATACCGGTTCCCATCGGCATCCCACATATAAGGCCCTGCGGCCCTGTCAATAAATAGAGGTTGTCCACCCACCGCGCCAAACGCCCTGGCCGGCGAGTTTACCCCCCCTGGAATATATTTCTGCGCCGCTTCAAATAACTCTTTTGATTTGGCAATACTCATTTGCTCTCACCCCTTTTTAATTATACATTCGTTACCCGACAAACCTTTCTGGAAGGTGAATTTGCCCAGATGCCGGGTAGCGAAATTATACAGGATTGCCGCCCATAATTTATCAGGCCTGGGCCAGCCAGCGGGCTGCATCTTTGGCCCAATAGGTTAAAATCATATCCGCGCCGGCCCGTTTGATGGCCATTAAACTTTCCAGCGTCGTTTTTTTCTCGTCCAGCCAGCCCAATTTTCCGGCGGCTTTAATCATACTGTATTCACCACTCACATTATATGCGGCTAACGGCACATCGGGAAATGCGTCCCGCGCCTGACGAATAATGTCCAGATAGGGCAGCGCCGGTTTCACCATCATCATATCGGCCCCTTCCAACAAATCCAGTTCGATTTCGCGCAGCGCCTCCCGATGATTGGCCGGGTCCATTTGATACGATGACCGGTTGCCAAAGGAGGGCGGGCTTTCGGCGGCATCGCGGAACGGGCCGTAAAAAGCGCTGGCATATTTGGCCGAATAGCCCAGAATCGGGGTGTTCTCAAAACCAGCCTCATCCAGCGCTTGCCGAATGGCGCCAACCTGGCCATCCATCATGGCGCTGGGGGCAACCACGTGTGCCCCGGCCCTGGCGTGAGAAACGGCCGCTTTACCCAGAATCTCAATCGAAGGGTCGTTTAGAATTTGACCATTTTCCACGATGCCACAATGGCCGTGGTCAGTGTACTCACACATGCACACATCGGTCATAATCACCAAATCAGTCCCGGCCTGCCGGAAGGCCCGAATAGCTTGCTGAACAATACCGTTTTCGGCAAAATTTTCTTTGCCAATGGGGTCTTTTTCGGCAGGCAGCCCGAACAGCATCACTGCCGGGATGCGTAATTCCTGCAATTCTTCTGCTTCCCGCGCTAACTGGTCCACAGACAGTTGATAGACACCCGGCATTGACAAAACCTCATTGCGCGCACCTTTTCCATGGGCAATAAACATAGGGTAGATAAAATCATCGGGGCTGAGTGTGGTCTCGCGCACTAAACGGCGCAATGTTGTTGTTTGCCGCAAGCGGCGGGGACGAAGGGTTGGAAATCCCTGGGTTGTTTGACTCATTATATTGCACCTGTAATGTAATTTTCTAATTGGGTTATCATAAATTCCTGGTTATTAATAATAACCTTAACCACGTCGCCAATTGAGACAATCCCCATCAACGTCTCGCCGTCAATAACCGGCAGGTGGCGCACCCGTTTATCGGTCATCAGGGCCATGCAATCATCAATTGTTTGTTCGGGGCGCACGTAACATACGCGCCGGGTCATAATCTGTTCAATGGGAGCATCCAGCGACCTGGTTTTATTTAGCACCACTTTTCGGGCGTAATCGCGCTCTGAAATAATGCCGACCACTGCCCCTTTTTCATCAACAACCGGCAGCGCGCCAACATTTTTCTCAATCATCTGTTCAAGCGCGTGCGCTACGGTACATTCCGCGTCTACCGTCCAAACTTCGGATATTTCTTTATTTTGCAGAATTTGGCTTACAGTAGTCATTTTATCCCCCCTTGAATCGTTTTCAACAACCCTGCAATTGTATATTCTTGAGCCACCCTTGTAACCGGTACGCTCAGGGAATGAGCCGTTGCCGCCGTTACTGGGCCAATACAAACAATTTGACTTTCTTTGAGCGTTTCTTCAGGAGTGTATCCGCTTGATTTCAGGCAGTTTACGTAGCCCTGCACTGTGGATGAACTGGTAAAGGTAATGATGTCCGCCGCCGGAGGCACAGGCCCGGCTTGCACCGGAACGGTGCGATACGCCGGAATTTCGTCAACCAGCGCGCCCCGCTTGGCTAACCCTGTGGCCAATGTTTTGCGGGCAATATCGGCCCGAGCCAGCAAAAACCGCTGCCCGGCCACGGATCCCATCTGGTCGAAGGCATCCAGCATGCCTTCGGCGGTGTACACGTCCGGCACCAAATTGGGCGTAACGCTGAACTTTTGCAGCGTTTCCGCCGTGGCCGGCCCGATGGCTGCAATTTTTACCGAGGCCAGACAGCGGCTATCAAGGCCAAGGGCGTTTATTCTGCGCCAAAAGGCGTTCACCCCGTTTACACTGGTCAGCACCAGCCAATCGAAAGGAACGCCATCAAATTCGGCCGCTTTGCCGCCGAGTCGCCCGGCTGTCCAGCAGCAAACGTGGGTGATGGCTTTATCCAGCGCAGACGTGTCTTCTGTAGGGCAAATTTCTATGGTGGGAAACGAGACCGGTTCAGCGCCCAGATTTCGCAATTCGGCCATAAAATCGGCGGCCTGGTGGAGCGGGCGCGTTACCAGCACCCGTTTGCCCAGCAGCGGAACCTCATCCGGCTGAAACCAATTTAGTTCAGCGGAGAGTTGGGCGGTACTGCCGACAACAACAATAGCCGGATGCTCGATGGCGTGAGTTTTCACGGCGTCTACCAGTGTACCCAGCGTAGCCAGCACCTGTCGCTGCTGGGGATGAGTTCCCTGCTGAACCGCCAGGGCCGGTGTATCCGCGGCTCGTCCGGCGGAGCGCAATCGCTCGACAATCTCCGGCAGGTTGTCGAGCGGCATTAAAATGACCAGCGTTTCCATTTTGGCCAGGGCGTCCCAATCCGGGCGCACGTCGGGATTTTTCGACTCGTAGCCGGTGGCCACGGCAAAACTGGTGGCGTGTTCCCAATGCGTCACCGGCACACCGGCGTAGGCCGGGGCGGCAATGGCGCTGGTTACACCCGGCACCAACTGCACCCGAATACCGGCCTGGCCGGCGGCCACCATTTCCTGTGCCGCCCGACCATATACAAACGGGTCGCCTTGCCACAACCGAACAATCGTCTTTTTTCGCCGGGCCAGGTCAAGCAAAAGTTGATTAACCGCTTCCAGTGACAGTTTATTTTCACATGCCCGGCACCCCACGTTGTGAATTTCAACGCCAGAGGGGGCTTGTTGCAACAGGCGAGCATTGCCCAGCGTATCACCAACAATGGCCTCGGCTTCTTGCACCAGGGTCATACCCTTGATGGTCATCAGACCGGGGTCTCCCGGGCCGGTTCCAATCCAGTAAATTGTGCTTTTATCGGTCATAGGATGGTTTTGTTAGTTAGCTCTGTTTTTCCAGGACTTTGCCCGGAAAAATTACGAGGTGAGTTTTCAGATTAAGAAACGGGAAAATTTTGCTCAAAAATAAAAGAGCGCTGCTCACTTGCCGGCACCCGGACAACTCATTTAACTCACCAGACCCACCACACTCATTTGACTCTATTATGGAATGGTGCGTAAATAACTTACCCAATTGGGGCCGGCAACATATTGCGTATTGCGTACTCCGTAAAGAGCAAAATTATACGCAACACGCAATACGAGGGAATGGGTAAGTTAATTAATTCTCATTCCTATATATCAAGAAGTGCTTTTGCGTCCTGGGCAATGGCTTCGTCGGCCAGTTTTTGGCCGAGTGCCAGAGCCGATTCTACGCCGGCAGTGCCACTCACTTTGATGACACGTTTTCCGTCCGGGCCGGCAACCACCGCCTGCAAATGGAGAACATCGTTCTGAACGGAAGCTAACGCCCCCACCGGAATGGAACATCCACCGCCGAGGCCGGCCAGAAATGCGCGCTCGGCGGTAACGGCGGCTCGTGTTTGGGCGTGGTCAAGCACTTGCAAGTAGTGATCGGTTTCCGGGTCATTGGCCCGGCCCTGCACGCCAAGCGCACCCTGTCCCGGAGCGGGCAAAACATCGTCGTGAGGAATGGGATGCGCGTGTTCCAACCCGGTGTGGCCCAGCCGATTGATTCCGGCCTGCGCCAGCAGAACGGCATCGTACCCTAAATTTGGGTCGTCCAGTTTGCGCAAGCGGGTGTCAACATTGCCCCGAATATCTTTTATTTGCAAATCGGGGCGCCGGGCCAACAGTTGCGCGGCCCGCCGCAGGCTGCTGGTTCCCACAGCGGCGCCTTCAGGCAAATCCTCAATGCGGGCGGCTTTACGAGACACCAGCAAGTCGTGGGTGGCGGCGCGAACCGGGATGGCAACTACGGTCAGGCCGGGGCTGTCTTCCACCGGCAAATCCTTAAGGCTGTGAACCGCCAGATCAATGCGCTGCTCTCGAAGCGCTTCTTCCAGTTCCTGAGTAAACAAGCCTTTGCCGCCAATTTCGGGCAAAGGGTCTTTGCGATTCAGGTCGCCCCGGGTATCGAATAGTTCAATTTGTACATCAATGTTGCTCCAGGCATCCAGCAGTTGTTGGCGCATCATCCGAGACTGAACCTGAGCCAGTTGCGACCGTCGCGAGCCAATAATTAGTTTTTTCATAGGGGTAGTTTCTGGGGGTGAAGGATAAAACCTCCACCCCATATTGAGATTGATTATTTTAACAGATCAGTCACAACGGCTTTTTCGCCGCGCAGCTCTTCCAACGTAGCCTCAAATTTCTCTTTTGCCCAATCGGTCATCGGCAGGCCTTGCACAATGCTGTATCCACCTTCGCCATCGGCCACAATGGGGAAGGAAAAGACCAGCCCTTCATCTACACCGTAGCTGCCGTCAGAAGGCACGGCGCAGGAGAACCAGTTACCAGCGGGAGTTTTGACGCCCATGTTTTTTACGTGGCCAAGGGCGGCATTGGCTGCAGAAGCGGCCGAGGAGTGCCCGCGTTGGGCAATGACGGCAGCCCCGCGTTTCTGCACAGTGGTGATAAATTCACCTTTTAACCAGTTATGATCCGGGATTGCATCATATGCCGGTTGCCCATTGATTCTGGCGTTTTCGGCATCCGGGTACTGGGAGGCGCTGTGGTTGCCCCAGATGGTCAGGTTGGTAACATTGCTTACGGGAACACCGGCTTTTTGAGCCAGTTGAGCGGCGGCGCGGTTGTGGTCCAGTTGGGTCATAGCTGCAAAGCGGTTGGGGGGAACATCGCCGGCGTTGTTGGCGGCAATCAGGCAGTTTGTGTTGGCCGGATTACCAACCACCAGCACCCGCAGGTCGGCGGAGCCTTTGGCCAGCGCCTGTCCCTGCCCCACAAAAATGGGGCCGTTTTCGCGAATCAGATCGCCCCGTTCCATGCCTTTGCCGCGCGGTTTAGAACCTACCAGCAAGGCCCAGTTTACGCCGTTGAACGCAACGTTGGGGTCATCGGTAATTTCGACTTTATCCAACAGCGGAAAGGCACAATCGTCCAACTCCATGACCACGCCTTCCAGCGCCGGCAACACCGGCGTAATTTCCAGCAAGTTGAGGGCAACCCGGGTATCATGCCCAAAAATCTCACCGGATGCCAACCGAAACAGCATGGCGTAGCCAATTTGGCCGGCGGCGCCGGTTACCGAAACTTTAACCAAATTACTCATATGCACTAATCTCCTTTTTACTTTTAAGATCATTTGGTGTGGCAGCAAAACGACAAAAATGCACACAAAACTCCTGCCGCACATCCTGCAAATTTGCACGCCTGTTATTAGCAAATCTTTGGTTGCTTCAGGATTCCATGTTACCCCCAAGCTGTAAATTATGAAAATAGCGCCCTCATTTTTAGACAGGATATTTTGAAGCCGCTATTCCCTTCTATTCAATTGCACAGTCCCAACAATTAAGGCATAATTGTTGTTATCCACGCCCAATTTCAGACAAATTCATAAAGGAGTATTATATTATGAGCAACAAAGTTCGATGGGGTATTATCAGCACGGCAGATATTGGCGTTGCAAAGGTCATCCCGGCCATGCAGGCCGGCGAATATTGCGATATTACGGCCATTTCCTCACGTAATTTAGAAAAGGCTCAGGCTGCGGCCAAGCAATTAGACATTCCAAAAGCTTATGGTTCCTACAAAGAAATGCTGGCTGACCCTGACATTGATGCGGTTTACAACCCGCTGCCCAACCACCTCCACGTTCCCCTGGCTATCCAGGCGATAGAGGCGGGCAAACATGTGCTTTGCGAGAAACCAATCGCCCTGACCTCTATCGAGGGGCAGAAGTTGGTTGATGCAGCCAGAGCGCACCCCAACCTTAAGGTTATGGAGGCGTTTATGTATCGCCACCATCCGCAATGGCAAACCGCAAAGCGGCTGGTCAAAGAAGGAAAAATAGGGGAACTGCGCGCTATTCAAACCTTTTTCTCCTATTTTAACAATGACCCCAACAACGTTAGAAATATGGCCGATATTGGCGGCGGCGGGCTGATGGATATTGGCTGCTACGCAATTTCGGTGTCCCGTTTTATTTTTGATGCGGAACCACAGCGTGTGGTTGGCACCGTGGAGTACGACCCTCAATTTAACACCGACCGGCTGGCCTCGGCCATTTTGGACTTTGGCGGCGGTAACACGGCCACCTTTACCTGCTCCACACAGCTAACATCGTACCAGCGCGTTAATATTTACGGCACGGCGGGGCGGGTTGAAATTGAAATCCCCTTCAACGCCCCGCCCGACCGCCCCTGCAAAGTGTGGCATCAACAAGGCGATGACATTAAAGAGATAGTTCTGGATATTTGTGACCAGTACACAATTCAGGGTGATTTAATGTCGAAAGCAATTCTCAATGATACCGAGGTTCCAACGCCCATTGAGGATGCGGTAGCCAATATGAAAGTCATTGAAGCGATTGTTAGCAGTGACAAAAGTGGGGGGTGGGTATAAATTCAGGTCGCAAGACACAGATCGCAGGGTTGGTGATTTGCAGCTTTGCGGCCCGGCGAGTTGGTTACAACTACGCTTTGTCCGATATCCACCGTATCTGGTACGGAGCGAGCGAGACCTGCAATAAGCTATCGTTTGGAACCACAGCCTCGCCGGTTAATACATCGTGCAGATTGCCGGATGTTGCCAGTTGAGAGAGATTGACTTCACACTGTTGGGCAGTGGAAGAGATATTGTGGATACACAACACCCTGGTCTGTTTGTCCGGTGAAATGCGGAGTACGGTAAACAGGGCCAAATTCCCGGGGATGATTTGTTGTTCGCCATTGGGGTGAAATGCCGGGTGGGCCGCTCTGGTTTTCAGTAACGTTGTGTACCGCTGAAATATCCTGTTGGCCCGGGCGTTGGGATTGGTCATGACCGCTTCCACCTCTGCCCGCAGCCACTTTTGGCGGTTGATGCTGCGGACGCGGCCGGTTTCTGCCGCACCAACGTGGTCATTTGACGAACCAAACAGACTGTGAACGTAAATTCCCGGCACGCCAACCATGGCCAGCATTATGGCTTGCGAAGCAATGAACCGGTCAATTTGAAGCTCGACCGGCTCATTGCAGTTGGGATCAGACAAAGCATCAAACAGCGTGATATTCAATTCGTAGGCACTTTGGCTGCCATCCGGGTTAGTTTTATAACTGACATGCCCGCCGTGCTGAACGGTTTTATCGGCCAGATGTTGAATTTCGGCAGGCGTTAATAAACCTTCCACCGGGCGAACTCCAATGCCGTCGTGAGAGGCGATGAAATTAAAAAAGGTTGCGGTGTCCGGCAACGGTTCGAGGCTGCCGGCCCACTGCTGCAACTCGGAAGCATCGCCGGTGTGGAAAGTGTGCAAAATTAGCGGAGCCAACGAAAACTGGTACACCATTTGGGCTTCGTTTTGCCCATTGCCAAAATAAGAAATATTTTCGGCGTGCGGCACGTTGGTTTCTGTAATAAGCAGCACGTTGGGGGCAACCGCATCTAAAATCAAACGGAACAGTTGAATAACCAGATGGGTTTGAGGCAAATGGATGCAGGTTGTGCCAATTTCTTTCCACAAAAAGGCAATGGCATCCAGCCGGATGAACTCTGCCCCCTGCGCCACATAAAACAGCAGCACCTCCACAATTTCCAAAAGCAGTTTGGGGTCCTGGTAATTGAGGTCAACCTGATCTGGGCTAAAGGTGGTCCACACCCATTTTTTGCCGGCGGCGGTATCCGCCGGCGTTAACAGCGGTAACGTACGCGGCCGGGTCACGCTGCTCAAATCGGTATCGGGGTCTGCGGTGATGAAGTAATTGGCGTAGTGGGGATCACCCGCCAGGAATCTCTGAAACCAGGTACTCCGCACTGAAATGTGGTTAATGACGGCATCGAACATAAGTCGAAAATTTTGGCGGATGGGGGCCAGATCATCCCAATCTCCCCAATCCGGATTGACGGCCCTGTAATCAATAACCGAAAATCCGTCATCGGAAGAGTAGGGGTAAAAGGGTAAAATATGCACACTGTTGATCACGCCGCAAAGATATGTGTTTACAAAATCGCCGAGCGATTGGAGTGCCGGCATTTCAGGCTCAACCACCTGATTACCGTAGGTAATAAAAATGGCATCCGCCTCGGTAATGCGCTCGCCCGGAGAAACAGGCGGGGCAATAGCAGGATTCAATTGGCGAAACCCGGATATGCGTTTCTGTAACTGTTTGTAAATGGATGCAGATATTTCGGGATTGTAGATAAAATGCAAGTGGTTTTGAATTTTATGCAGAGTGTTTGTCATTATTAGTTTGTACCTTCAAAACGCACGTCTTTTAAGGTATACTATTTACATCAAAAGATTAAGGACAACTTTATGGTTATCAAATCATTAAAACGAATAAATGTTACTTTTTTGGAAGCTTTGAGAACACATATCCCCCGGCGAAAGCGAAACCGGTTTATTGTGGGAACCGTTAAAAAAGAGTTGCAACGAATGTAATTTGGTTTACCCCACCGGGTAGATGTTTACACAAACCCGGCCAAAATTTATATCTAACCAAAATTGAGAAACTAAATGAGCAACAAATACAAAACCACCTACCCATCGCCAATTGGTCTGCTGGAGATTGTTAGCACAGAATCAGCAATTAAAGAAATTGAATTTATCAAATTGGACACTGGCAAACCTCCCGGAGAACAAGCGATTGTGCCGACAATTGCCCGAATGTGTGCCAATCAGCTTGATGAGTATTTTAACGGAAATCGCCAAACTTTTGCTTTAAACCTTGAGCCGGACGGCACAGACTTTCAAAAGTCAGTGTGGCAGGAATTACTCACTATTCCCTACGGGCAAACTGTGTCTTATTTGGACATCGCCCAGGCTCTTGGTAACGAGAAGGCCATTCGAGCAGTTGGTGGAGCAAATGGTAAAAATCCCATCAGCATCATTATTCCCTGCCACCGGGTAATTGGTAGTGATGGTTCGCTGACAGGGTACGGCGGCGGCTTGTGGCGCAAAGAGTGGCTGCTGCGCCACGAAGGCAGCCTCAACAGTGGTCAGTTATCCTTACTGGCTCTCTGGTAGTTTGCAGAATCGCTCTATAAAAAACGTATTATCTGCCACGAATTACACTGATTTCACTGATTTTTTATTTTTTCCGTGTTAATTCGTGCAATTCGTGGCAAATTCTTTACTTTGATCCTGCGAAATCCTGTAGAGCCTCCTTATTTTAACTCAGGGAGTAGGGGAAAAATCTTACTTCTTACTCCTGAAAAGCGGCCTACCCCTTTACCCCACCTGCGGATAAGCCTTCCGACAGATAACGCTCCAGAGCTAAAAACAGAATCATCACCGGCAAACTCATAATTACGGATGCCGCCATGACCACCTGCATTCTGGGGCTGGGGTCATTAAAAATGGCGTTAATTTTAATGGGCATGGTAAAGAGCATGCGGTCATTGAGAAAAACAAAGGCGTACAGAAATTCGTTCCAGGCAATCATAAAGGTGTAAACCGCGACAGATACCAGCGCAGGGACGGCCAAAGGCATGGTAATGCGCCAGATTACCTGCAGCCGGGTGCAGCCGTCAATCATTGCGGCCTGTTCAATTTCATCGGGAATGGTGCGAAAATAGTTAGCCAGCATGTACAGGGCTACCGGCAGAGTTTGCGCCAGGTATGTAAAAACCAGGATACCCAGGTTGTCCTGCACTTCAAACCCTATCCAGCGGCTAATCTGCGAAAGCATAGCAAAAAGCGGGATAATCAGCAAAATTCCGGGAAACAGATAAATCATCAGAACCGAATTAAGCATAAAATCTTTGCCCCTGAAATTGAGCCGGGCAATGGCGTACGCGCCTAACATCGATAAGATTACCGCAATCAAGGCTGTTGGAATGGCAACCAACATACTGTTGACGATGTTCACCCCAAAATTCTGAAAGTGGTCCCAATAGGGGTCAAACAGTTCGTAATAGGCATCCGGGCGAAATTCGCCGGGAATAAATACCGGCTCTCTGGCGGCAATTTCTGCCCCGTTTTTAAAGGATGAACTGATCATCCAGAAAAACGGAAATATAATGACCGACCAAAAAATAAACATGCCCATAGCAAAAATAAAGCGGGTAATGGTCATATGTTTAGCCAGGTGGTCGATAAAGGTCCTTTTTTCGTTGTTTGCTGTCGCTGTAGTCATCGTTCTGGCCCCTACTCATCTGCATTCTTCATGACAAATCGAACGTAAAGAATTAAAAACACCACCAATATGGCCAACAAAATCATTGATGTTGCGGCCCCTTTTCCAAAGTTGAACAGGCGGAAGCTGAACTCGTAGGTGAGTACGGGCAACACTTTGGTGCCAAAGCCCCCCCCGGTCAGCAGGAAAATGTCATCAAATTTGTTAAATGTCCAAATTAGACGCAACAAGAAAATTGCGCCAATCACATAACGCAGTTCCGGCAGCGTAATGCTCAAAAAACGCTGCCAGGCGCTGGCGCCATCTACCTTGGCCGCTTCGTAAAGGGTCTTATCAACAGCTTGCAACCGAGCCAGAATCATTAACATGGCAAAGGGGAAATAACGCCACGCTTCGAAAATAATCACCAGGACCAGCGCCCAGCCACGGGTAGCCAGCCAGGCAATCGGGCGGTCGATAAAGTTTATTTCCATCAGCAAATAATTGACTACGCCGGAGGGTTTGGGATCCAGCATCCAGCGCCACACAAAAGCCACGCTGACAATGGGGGCCACATACGGAAACAGAAATATCGCCCGCGAAAATCCTCGCGCCCGAAATGGTTGATTGAGCAGCAGGGCCGCGCCAAGCCCAACCAGCAGCGTTACAATGGTAGCAATAACAGAATAAACCACGCTGGTCACTGCCGCGCCCATATTTGAAATGCCGTGGTACTGAAACGCAAAATCATTGACCACAGCCCGGTAGTTGTCCATGCCAACAAAGGGGGCGTTGGTGACATCATTGAGATTATTTAAGCCCACATCTCTAAAGCTGATCCAGATGCTAAAAACAGCAGGGAACAGGACCAGGCCAAATACAATTATTGCGGTTGGAGCAATTAGCAGCCAGGCCAGACGAATTTCTCTGGCATGCAAAGAGTTACTGAAAATGCCTCTTTTTTTACGCGGAGCGGTTGCCGTTTGAGAGTTTTGCATCACTCCGCTGCCTTGCGGTGTTGCCATACAACTTCTCCTCTGTAAATACCCCTCACCCCCCAACCCCCTCTCCCAAATTGAGAGAGGGGGAGTCGCGTCAGCGACGGGGGTGAGGGCA
>CAYWSS010000029.1:0-17866 GCA_964460505.1 uncultured Caldilineaceae bacterium
GGGCATGATACCTCATCTTTCTAAAAAGTTCCGATTTTAAACTAATCTCAGTATAACTTAGGAATGAGAATTAATTAACTTCCTCATTTGTTCGTATTTCGTACTGCGTGTTACGTAAGAAATCCCGTATTACAAGTTATGCAATGCGAAATACGCAATACTGTAACATTGTTAATTGCAGAACTTATTTAATTACCGTTCCTTAGCAAAATAGCTAAAGAGCGCAAAAACCCGTGACACTTTTTACCCCTTTACTCCCTTCCCTAAGTTTCCTGTACTTGAAGCGCATCGCTAAAATTTTTACACACTAATACCTGCATGCCCATTCCGTCCGACAACTGCCGAAGGTAGAAAGTTGCGCGCCTTTTACTTGCCACTTGCCGCCATTTTCCATATTTTTCATAGTGAAACCGTAGGGGCGAGGCCAGACGGAGCATAGGTTGTTTATTCCGAGAACATCAATCCGCCTCGCCTCTACCAGCAATATCTGCAACACCACTGGGAGACAACAATAAATCATAAACTATTAAACCTGATTGCAATCGCCGGCTTGCTTGTATTGAGCTTCGCAACAATCCCCATCTTCCTGGCCCACGCCGCCTCACTCCCTTCCCTCTTGGAGAATTCGCCAGTCATTATCTTCGGCAGTTCATCACTCATTCCCCAACTCTCCCCTGGTAACGCCACCACCGCCCCCAGTATTTACGATGAGGCCATCAGCCCCGTCTCTGTAACAACCCAGACAACCCAAACCTACAACGTTTCCGATGACCAGATCAAGCCGACGACGTTACAGCCCTTCAAACCGGGAAATTCAGGGCAGGTCAGTGTTGCCGAAGAGATGATTACCGTATACGACATAAGTCCGGCTAAAGGTGTTGTGGTGATTCAGGGAGGCAATTCAGTTTGTGAAGATATCGACATGCTGAGAGTGGGTTGGTACCACAACAGTTATATAGCTCCCCGTATAAAATGTTCGTAGCCAGATACGCAGCGCGGTGGACCTTTGGTCGTCTAACGCCACTCCGCTATCGCTTCGAGGCTGACTACGAGCGGGTAATATCTCCTATACCGGATTGTACAATCCACAATCACCGTTTTGTACATTTAGGGGTACAGTCAGATTTGAGCCACAATATGTCGGGGGCTACAAACCGGCTTGGGGCAAAATAAATTGGATTTACTGAATCTGAGTTGGCAGTCGCTTGAAACGATAAACAGAGAGATTGTTCTGGCTAAAATGCTGTTGATTTGATAACCCAAAGTGACATGGCAGGCTGTAGTTACACTGAAACACCGGCACAAGCCTGAAGATAAAGATTCACGCCTAAATCAGGCTCGCAAAACAGCGCGAACCGGCGAACCATCACTCCCCCCAATTTTCAGGGGCAGGGCAATCAGTTCGTACTCGCCATCGGGAACATCGGTCAGCAGCAGGCCTTCTAAAATGGCGATGCCGTTGTGGTAGAGGGCGTTGTGTCCCGGCAGCAATTTACTCTCGATGTCATCCATTGAGGGGGCATCGGAGCCAAAGAGAACAACCCCATGCTGCCCCATCACATCGGCCAACTCCGGCGAGGGATACACAATATCAGTGGGGAACTGAGTGGTTGGATAGTCACTGGCCGCGGAGTGAATCAACAAACGTTGGAGCCGGCTCCAATCCAGATTGGAAAAATCTTCCGGGGTTAGCGCCCCTTCCCGGCGCTGAACGGTGACAACCGTTGCCGGACCAATGTAGGCGTCCAGCGGGATCTGCTCAATGGTCGCCCCTTGTTTGGTGTAGTGATAGGGAGCATCAACGTGTGTGCCGGTGTGGCTGCTCAACGTGATGGTGGTTAGGTTTACGGGGTCATCCCGCCCCATACTGGCAATGACCTCGGCAGCAAATGGGGAATCGCCGGGCCATATGGCCAAATCAGGGAATATGGTGCGGGTTATGTCAAAAATTTTTTTAGACATACGTCAGGCAATTCCAGAAAAATAACATTCCTAAATTCGTAAAACGTGATACGCGGCCCCCGGAAACAGAATACGCATTACGCACCACGCCGGCGCATAGATTTGGGAGTGATTCACCTGTTCGGACCAACAGGGGCTGGAAAATCATGAAACTCCCTTAATGTCCCCAGAAGCAGCAACCACAGAAAATCTCTGGCACATTAAAATATCACAGTCCTTAAGATTATTAATGTTTTACGGTACCTTTACGGAGATTGCTTGATAATTCTCTAAGGATGGTGTAAAATTAATACACATGCTTTGTGTAGCTGGCACGTCCCAAACGGATGGAGCGACCATCATCGGGAGTGCCGGCGCTCGCCCTTTCACTATTATTTCCGTTGTACTTAACGGTACACATCGGGGCGATAAAAAGGAGCGCATATGGCGCTCCTTTTTTTATAAATATTAGGGTTCCGTTCTATTACGCGGTAACAGCACCATCTTCGGCAACCGCTTTGTCAAGCATTATCATCAAGGCTTCAAGCTCGCCGGCGCAGCAACGACACTGCTTTAGGTGTTGCTCCACCAACGGCATCACGTCGGCTGGAATACCAGAGTCTACAAGCAACTCGGCATACATATCCAACACTTCGTAACATCCCTCACAATCAATCTCAATTTCTTCTGTTTCGAGAGCAGATTGTAATAATGCCTGCCACTTAGATTCTGTCATTTCTACTAATCCCAACTTTGCTAATTTCCTCTTTTAGACGTATGCCCGTAAACATTCTTACCGGTTTGCTCAATTGTACAGCTTTAAAATGTATTCGGGTTCAAAGTCTAACGCTTCCAGGCCGCGCTTAAGTTTTAGCCGGGCGTCGTGCAACAACTTGTACACGTTATTTGAATTGGTATTCAGCAACCTGGCAACCTCGGCAATTGGAATATTGTCAACCCGAACGGCCACCAGCGCTTGTCGCTGGCGCCCGGTTAATTCATTATTGATAACAAATTCGATGGCGTCCCACACTTGCCGGCGCTCACTCTCGGCGTCCGGGTTTCTACTTTGCGCCTCCGGGAACTCCATAATTTCCTGCAACGATGAGCCGGTTTCGGTCATGGCATCCAGCGAAAAATCGCGCCACTTGGCCCGGCGCAGCTCGCTGATGGTGTGGTTGGCCGCTATCTTTGAAGCCCAGGTCGTAAATTTACTTTTGCCCTGAAATTTATCCAGATTCGCCTGAATTTTCAGCAGGGCATCCTGAGAAAAATCGTTGCTCATCTGCCGCAGTTCAGTTTCAGCCAGGTGGTTCAGATCACTGCGAGAGTACAAATAGGAGAGAATCCCCCGGTTAAGAATTTTTAGCAAATCCTCAATTGCCTGAGTTTGATTGGGGTGGCCGTTGCGCAGTTCGCTTAACCAAACTTCGTTTGTTCGTTCCATAAACGGTTCCTGTGCCGAAAAAATATCGGACTACATCTTAAATCACTCTATCGAAATAGGCCAACTTTTAAGGGTCACGTGGTCTCCCACAATTTCGCCATCTTCCAGCACGGGTAATCGACTAAAATCGTTGGTGTCGTAAAACCCAACGTTCAGGACGCAGCATTGCCGGCCCGGCGGCGTATCTGCCGGAATGCGCAAATTGTAGCTGTCTGCCAGATATTCGTCCGAGGCCCAGCCGGTGGTGGGAAACTGCCCGCCACCGGGAAGCTGGTCTTGCTGGCTAACCAGATTCCCCTGTTTATCCGTGAGATGCACAAACACCGACCAGCTTTTATCAGCCGGCCTAATGGCCTGCCAGTGCAGAGTCAACGGCAAATGCTGTCCCGCGTTTACGGTTGCAGACGGCAAATCCAATCCCACCAGCCTGGCCCGGTCGCCAAAATTTTTATCCAGTTGAAATTGAGTCGCCGGCGCATCGAACCGCCGGGGCCGGTTGAGGGTGGTAACCATTTGCAGCGGCAAAATCGACTCACCGTTGACCGGCAGCCGGTTTTGAGCGGCATCTTCCAGAGCCACCACCAGCCGGTACCGCCCCGGAGAGAACGCCGCCGGCAGCAGCACATCGTGCGGGTCGCGCACAATTGTTCCCTGCTGCCACTCGGTCGCCGGCCAGATGGGGGGGTGAGAATATGAAAAAACCGTTTGCCCGGCGGCATCCTGTAATTGAATCACCACCGTCAGCGGCCCCGGAAAATCAACCCGCGACTCCCAAAAGAGGGTGAGGGGAAGAATCTCGCCGGATTTGTAGGATTCATCGCCGAGACTGTAGCCAACCAATTGGGCCTGTTCACCAAAATCCGCACCTGTAACGGTTTGAACCGGCAAGGCAGCCGTTCCCACGGGCGGCTGGGGAGCAGTCAGCACAATTTTACCCAGCGGCAATTCTGCGCCCAGCGGCTGCCCCGCCTCATCCACCAAATCCAGCGGGTGGGCATCGTTTAGCCGGCGGATACTGAGCAGCAAGCGGTAGGTACCGGGCGGAGCGCCCGCCGGGGTCAGCAGCCCGTGCCGGTCGGTCAGGGTATCGCCAATTTTCATATCGGTGAAACGCGTCTGTCCGGCTAAAGGATGGCTGTCGCGGGTGGCCCAGGTTCGCCCGGCGGCATCAACCAGCCGCAGGCTAACCTGATGCCCGCGGCCCAGGTTCGCTTCTTTTCGCCACTGCATTTCTACCGGCACAATATCCCGCCCGGCCTGAAAACTTTTGCCGCCAACGGTTGCGGCCAGCAAGGTTAGCCGGTTTTCAAAATTGGCGGCGGAAAATTCAGCCACGGGTGTTTGGGATGCGCCGGCCAGCGTCAACTTGGTTTGCGGGCTGTACCACGTCAGCAGCGCCGGATAGCCCAGCCGGGCAATTGCGGCTTCGGCCTCATCTTCCCAAATGTGCCCGCCGGCCTGGTAGGCCGGAAACCAGAGCCGTGGTGATTGGTTAAAAATGGCCGTTAAATCGCCGGTAAGTTGGGGCGATTCGGTCGCAGCGGCGGACCAGCCGGCCCCCCAGCCCGGCACGGCAAACAGGGTGGGGCGCGGCCGGGGAAGATAGGCCCGATAAAAGCCTAACTGCCACTGGTAACTGGCCAGTACCGTATCCTCCGGCGTAGCCCGCGCGGCCAATTCGCGCAGCAGCGGCCGGTAATCTTCGTCGGGGTAGCGTGGGGTCACGTAAAAGGCAATGAGGCTGACCACAATTGGCACCAGCATCGCTGCTGCAACGGTGCCGACCAGCAGGTACTGCCGCTCCCACAGCCAGACAAGGCCAACGGCAATCAGCAGCCAAAAAGCGGGGGCAACCAGCAACAGCGTCCGCTCGAAAAAACGGGGGGTAAAGGGGTACAGTTGGTTAACCAGATACCCCGCCAAAAAGGGAACAGCCAGGTAAAGGTAAAGCATCCCCGCCCGCCGGTGCGGAAGATACCGGGCGGCCCATAAGCCAATGGCGGCCATTGCCACTGCCGGCAATGCGACCCAGACGTAAGGTTGAAAATCGGGCGGCAAATGGCCCAGGCTGAACGCCACCAGATGGTCGCCCAGGTATCGAATTAAATTCAGGGGCAGATACCCCTCAACATCGCGCTTGTTGCCAATGTAGTTAACCAGCCGCACCCCGGCGTAGGCCATCCAGGGGAGGTAGAGCAGGCCCACAACTATAAAGGGTTTGAGCGTGTTGATGAGTGAACGCTGCCCGCGCTTCCGCAGGTAAATCCACACCGCGTAAAGCAATTGGGCCAGCACCAGAAATGCCGCGTAGTACATGGTGTACAGGGCTGCCGTGGTGGCCGGCGCGTAGCCCGGCAGGGTGTTGCGCCAGCGGGCTTGGGTATTAATGTTTAAAAAGAAGTAGACCGACATTGCCCCCAGCAGCGTCACCAGGCCATACATGCGCACTTCCTGCGAATAATAAATGGCCATGGGCATAACTGCGGTTACGGCGGCAGCGGCTCCGCCCAGCCGCCAATTGCCCAATTGCTTGCCCAGCACCCCCGCTACCGGAATCAGCAGTGTGCCGGCCAACACGGAGAAAAAACGGGCTGTTTCCGGGCCGAGGCCGGCTAACAACAGCCAGAGGTTGAGCAGCAGGTAATAAAGCGGGGGGTGGATATCAACAGAGGTTAAAGCCAGCAGTTGAGGGACACTTTGGGTAGCAAAATAGATGCTCCAGCCCTCGTCACCCCACAGCGGTTGAAAGCTGAGCCGGTGGACCCGCAAACCAAAGCCGGCCAATGTAAAAAAAAGCACCCAGAAATCTGGGCGATTTTTTAGCCTGATTCCATGCCTAACTGTGCGTTGCCCCATTGCCGCAGCCTTAATTAACCGCCAGTTTTGCTACGGTTACACCGTCGCCGCCTTCGCCTTCTTTGCCGGCCCGGTAGGAACTGACCATCGGGTGCCGGTGCAGCTCTTGCCGCACTACCTGGCGCAGTACGCCGCTGCCTCTGCCGTGAATAATCCGCACCCAGGGCAAATGTGCCAGATACGCTTTGTCCAGATACTGATCCATATTCATAATGGCCTCTTCGGAGACCTGTCCGCGCAAATCCAGCTCCAGCCCCGGTGAATCAACTTCGGCAGGCGTTTTTACCTGACGCTGTGGCTCCGGCGGTTTTAGCGGTTCTGCGGCCTCTTTCAATTCCAATTCTTGCAACAAAACCGTGGCCCGAAAACGGCCCATTTGCACATCGGCCTGATGGCCCTGCACCCCAACCACCTCGCCAACGGTCGCAAATTGAGGCACAAACACCGTGTCTCCAGTTCGAACCCGCCCGCCTCTCGCTTTCTTTTTAGGCGGCGTGGTTTTCTGGGGCGGTTCAGGGGCCGAAACCGGCGTCACCTCGGCTTCAATGGCAGCAAGCTGGGTTTCTACAGCTTGCGCAACCGGTTTATCATTGTTAGTGGTTTCCTGAGCCGGAGCCACCGGCAAACTTTGTTGATTTTTCAGGGCGGCCTGGACTTCGGCTTCCAGCGCCCGAATGCGCTCACGGGCGGCTTTTATCTCGCGGCGGGCATCGGCCCGGGCCGAGTTGAGCACAGCGCGTCGTTCTGCATCAATGTTGTCCAGTTGCTGCTGAATCTGATGTTTGACCGCTTCGGCTTCGCGCCGTTCTGCTTCGGCCAGCTGCCGAACGTTGCGGGCCGCCTCTGTTTGGGCCTTGATTTCGGACAGCATGGCCTCAACCTGCCGGGCATCCTCGCCCACCAGCCCCTGCGCGACGTTGATGATGTGTGCCGGCAATCCCAGGCGCTGGGCAATGGTAAAGGCGTTGGAGGCTCCCGGGATACCGATACGCAGTCGAAAGGTGGGCGACAGCGTTTCCACATTAAATTCCATGCTGGCGTTGGCCACGCCGGGTGTGGTGTGGGCGTAGGCTTTTAGCTCGGAGTAGTGGGTGGCCACAAATGTGGTTACGGTGCGGCCCAGCAAATTAGTGAGAATAGACTGGGCCAGGGCCGAGCCTTCGATGGGGTCGGTGCCGGCCCCCAACTCATCAAAAATAACCAGCGAATTTTCATCGCACTGTTTCAATATTTGCACCACGTTGGTCATGTGGGCCGAAAAGGTAGACAGGCTTTGTTCGATGGATTGCTCATCGCCAATGTCGGCAAAAATCTGCTCAAACACCGGCAGGGCCGAGCCTTCGTCTGCCGGGATGCGTAATCCGGCCTGGGCCATGGCGGCCAGCAGCCCCACCGTTTTAAGTGACACCGTTTTTCCGCCGGTGTTGGGGCCGGTGATAACCAGCATGTGGGTGTCCTCCGCCAAAAACGCATCAATAGGAACCACCGTCTTGGGATGGAGCAGCGGATGACGCGCCGTCATCAATTTGAATATGTTTTCACCGGTGGCGTTAGAGTGGTTTTTGCCGATACCGAACAGGGCCGGTTCAACGGCATCGATGGCATGGGCGTATTTGGCTTTGGCAAATACCAGGTCAAGCCCGGCCAGGGCCGCCACGGAATGTTCGATGAATTCGCCCTGCTCACCGACCAGATAACACAGGCCGGCCAGGATTTTGCGAATTTCATCTTCTTCATCCAGTTGCCGCCGCCGCCATTTGTTGTTCAGTTCAACGGTGGCCAGCGGCTCTACAAAAATGGTGGCTCCGCTGGCGCTCTGGTCGTGAACCACGCCTTTGATGCGCCCTTTAAATTCTGCTTTGATGGGCAGCACGTATCGACCGGCCCGCCGGGTGATTAGATTTTCCTGCAAATAGTGGCTGATGCCGGAAGAACCAATCATCCGGTTTAATTTTTCCATAAGCCGGGCGTGGGCAATATCCATCTCCCGCCGGATGCGGGCCAGGGCCGGACTGGCACTGCTTTTTATTTCGTCGTTGTCGTCGACGGCGTGGCCAACGGCGTTGACCACGCCCAGGCAGGGTTCAATCCGCTGGGCAATATCGGCCAGGCGCGGATAGGTATCGGCCAGCCGGACGATGGTTCGGGACAGTTCACGGGCTGAAATCAACGTCTGGCGAATTTCCATCAGCTCACGCGGGGTCAGAATCAAGCCTCGCTTGCAGCGGGCCACGTTGGGCCTGACATCGCGGGCACCGCCCACGCCAATATTCACTTTAACCGATAAAAGCTGCTCGGCTTCTGTGGTTTCGGCCTGCCAATTTTGCGCTTGAGAAAAATAGGGGGTGGGCTGCAGCTCTGCGGCCAGTTTTTTACCGGCCGAAAAGGCGGCGTAACTGGCCAGTCGTTCCAATATTTTAGGGAATTCGAGTGTGTTTAAATGTTTTTGTTGCACGTTATTTCTTTTGGGTGCGTTGAAAATGCGTTGAAAATGCGTATTTTGTGTTGCGTATAATTTGTCCCTACACAACACAAAATACGGTGCATCCCACTCATTTTAGTGGCACTCATTTCTTTTTTTAGATGTCAACAGCTTCCGGGGAAAACGGCGCAAACCACCTGTTTTAGAATGTCGGCACTGTCGTCGAGAACAAACAGATCCAGCGATGTCACCAGAATTTGGAGGACCCGGTTGAAATAGGGCATCAGCACAGATGCCTGCATCTGCCTGACAAAGCCGAAACCGGGGACAGCCACACCGCCCACCTCACTGACATTCACCTGGAAGAAAAATTGGGCTACCCCCAACAGAATCGCGGTCCACAAGGTAGTCAGGATAAGGCCCAACATAATTGAGCTGAGGGCACCGATAGGGCCAACCAAATATTTTTTGGTGGCAGAGGGTGGCGGCACTTCTGTGGGGCCTACTTGCCCTTTTCGCCGGGGTTTCTTTTTCTTTTCTTCCGGAGGTTTGGTTAAGAATTTAATAACCAGCCTGATGACATTAAAAAATACCAAAAACATAACTAAAAAGGCCATCGCATCGGAGCTGGTTTTACCAAACCAGCCTGACTCTATAAAAATATTGACGCTCAATAACCTGTAAGTCCACAGCGAAGCCAACAGGGCCAGCCAGATGCTGGCCGCAGACATTAATTGGGGGCCAAGGCCCCGCATAAAACCAACCAGGGCCCCAATAAATAAAATGAAAATGAGTAACAGGTCGAGTGTGTTTAAGCCCAGCAGTTGCATAGGTAAACCTCCGCCGGCAAACTTTTTGGCCCCGGGTAACCGGATAGATATCCACCTGGGTTGGCACCGTAAGTTTGCGTCAGCATTTTGGCAGTGACGTTTTTAGTATTTTACAGCAATTACATGATAGCATCTTTTTTTGAAATTGGCACATCTTTTAGGTACTAATCAGTTGAATTCTTGTTCAATAAACAAGAAAAGAAGTAACACAGATATCACGGAGAAGTCACGGACACAGAGGTTTTAAAAAACTTGTTTTTTCCTCAGCGCTCTCTGTGCCTCTTCTGTGTTGCTTTGTGGTGCCGGCTCGTTCGGGTTAGGTCCTCTTAAAATCCCGGTCACGCTCATCTTTTAGATTTGAGTGGAGAGAAAAGCAGGATTGTTTTTTGATAAATTGGCACAAAAAAACCACCTGTGCAGTTAGCCAATCTGCGCTTACCGCAAGGTTCAAGCCGATATTTTTAATTGCCAATTGCGTAGATGAGGAAATAATACGCAGTACGAAATACGCAATATTATAATGCCCTTTAGGTACGTAGAAATGGGACAGTTAATTAATTCCTCATTCCTTATTGTACAGGTCAAAAAAACCCATCCGTGGGGATGGGTTTTAATTCCTGACAATTCTGTCGCAACTATTTAGTTTCCGCTTCCGGCCTGGCTTCACCTGCCGGGGCGGGGGCAGAGGGGTCGGGCGTTTCAGGGGGTTCTTTGCCAAACAAGGGGGGAGCCGGTTCACCCTGCATGGCCAGTTTTCCGCGGAAATAGCCGTCTTCGTCCAGCAGGAAGCTGCCCACATCAACGTCACCCCACACCTTGCCGGTGCTCAAAATCTCAAGCCGGCCCGATGTGGTAATATTGCCCGTCACCGCCCCGCTGACCGACACATTTTCTGCCACAAGATTGGCGGCCACTTTGGCCTCGGGGCTAACTACAATGTTGCCCACGGTCTGGATAAGCCCTTCTTCGCAGACGCCGTCAATGCGGACGCTGCCGTCACAAATTATGGTACCTTTAAAGTTAGTGTTAGGCCCAATTACCGTTTCAATTTTTTCGATGGGCGCATTTTTGCTTCTTCCTAACAACCTTGCCTCCTCACTCGCTACCGGACATTTTTAATTGCGAATAGCGCGAATGGGCGAATGGCGCAAATATTATTAAAGATTTAGAAAAAAGTATTCAATAAATTCGCCTATTCGCGCCATGTTTACCCGCCGTTTGAGTATTTGCAATAAGATTTTTGGCTCTCTGGTAGTTTGCAGGATCGCTCTATAAAAAGCGTGTTATCTGCCACGAATTACACTAATTTCACTGATTTTTTATTTTTTCGTGTTAATTCATGCAATCCGTGGCAAATTTTTTACTTTGACCCTGCGAAATCCTGTAGAGCCAGATTTTTGACTTCGTTAAAAAGTGTCCGGCAGTGAACCTCTTCAACGTTCAAATAAGAGAGGCCAATATAACCCATCCGGCTTAAATTGTCAACGAGAGTCGGCCTCTTCGTAAATAACCCGAATTACCTCTTCCAGCGAGGGGTCGGAGATTGTCACATCGGCCAGGTTTCCGGCCTCGGCCAAGCGGGCAATTACGGCCTCAACCGGCGTTTGGCGCGTATCAAAACGCAGCTTTACGCCGTAGCGGCCTGTTTTGAGAATTTCTGTGCCCTCAAGTTGAAAATCGGCCGGAATTTCTGAAGCGTAGCGGACCCCAACTAATTTAGAGGTGAGATAGCGTCGCTTTAAATTGGACACTTTATTTTGATACACAATCTGCCCGTGATTAACAATGATAACCCGCTTGCACAGGGCCTCAATGTCGCCGGCATCGTGCGATGTCAGCAGCACGCCCACATTCTCCAGTTGGCTCATGCGGCGGATAGTGTCGCGGATACGCTGTTTAGCCACCACATCCAGGCCAATTGAAGGTTCATCCAGCAGCAGTAGTTTAGGTTGGTGCAGCAGCGAGGCCGCCACCTCGCAGCGCATCCGCTGGCCCAGCGAGAGCTTGCGCACCGGTGTTTCCAGCAGATGTTTTATCTCAAATGCCTCGGTCAGCATGCTAATTCGCTGCCGGATAGTTTTTTCATCCGGCTCGTATATTTTGCCAAATAAATAAAAGGTGTCGATAGCCGGCAAGTGGTACCACAATTGGGGGCGCTGACCAAAAACGGTGCCAATGTGGTAGGCCAACTGCCGTCGCTGCTGCCAGGGAACAAAACCCAGCACCCTGGCCTGCCCGCCGGAGGGATGCAGAATGCCGGTCAACATTTTTATGGTGGTCGATTTTCCGGCGCCGTTGGGGCCAATAAAACCCGGCAGTTCGCCGGATTCCATTTCAAACGAGATACCGCGCACGGCCTCTACGGTTTGCCACCGGGGCTTAACCAGCGCCCGCAAACTGCCCGATAAGCCCGCAGCCTTGCGTTTGGTGCTGAATGTTTTTACCAGTGATTCTGTACGGATGGCCGCCATTTACGTTCCACCTATTGCCTGAACCAGCTCACCCAGATGGCCCCAAAGATACACACAGTTGATAATCCACCCCAGACAATCATCCAAAAAATAGGAGAGCATCCAACTTCCTTTTTCATCGCACTGGCATCGCCCCTATAGGCAGATTTCAACCCCTTGAATGTGCTAATCACACCGTAAATTCCCATCAGATTCAATATGAAGACTGCCCAAACGGGGTTATTTTGCATTCCGGCAAATATAAAAGCCAATCCCCAAAAAACACCAACCAGCAATGTTAAACATCCGCCGGACCAGCCGTAAATTATGGTGAAAAGAATTAGTAAGGCGCCAATAATTATTACAGCCAATCCGGCATTTTCAGGCATTGACCCCAAAATTATAAGAAGGGCACTGACAGCAGCCTCACTCAAATAACCAGCCTGAATAATGAAAAAGTTGCACCCTCCGGAATACGTGGCTGTCCCGGTCGAGGGACCCTCATCTTTCAGCTCGAACTTTCGAAAATCTCCGCCAGTGAGCATGGCAACAAGACCGTGTCCCAATTCATGAATAATTGTAAAAAACATGTAGAGAGGATTCCAGCGGGATTGCCAGACTGTTAAAACAAGCGCCACAATACCGGCAATCAGCAGCACTGTAACAGGGTCATAATTGTAGGTGGCCTGGGTGGTGGTAGAGAGCATCACGTTATTTCCTCTTAAAAAAGCGGCCTTAAATTCCTTAAGTTTACCAGATTCAACAGAATTTTGCGAGTTTACATAATCAAAAAAATGTAAGATAACCATTAAAATTGACAACGTCTTAATTTGTTTGTTATACTGACTATGTTTAACAATGAAGTTACTAGCAATCAACGAGGAGCCAGCAAAATGACAGTAAAATACACTTATATTGGACACGGCACGCATAGCCTGGATATTGACGGGACAAAGGTGCTGATTGACCCATTTTTTACCAGCAACCCCAGTACAGAGATGCCTGCCGATTCTGTGGAAGCCGACTTTATTCTGGTGTCGCACGGGCACTTTGACCACGTGGAGGATTTGATTGCCATCGCCAAACGCACCGGGGCCACGGTCATCTCCAATTTTGAAATAGTGAATTGGATACAGGGGCAGGGCGTGGAAAATGCCCACCCGCAGCATCTGGGGGGCGGCTTTAATCACGGGTTCGGTCATCTGAAACTGACCATTGCTCACCACGGTTCCGGCTTGCCCGATGGCAGTTACGGGGGCAATCCCGCCGGCCTGCTGGTGACCGCCGGTGGCAAAAAGATCTACTTTGCCTGCGACACGGCTCTTTTTCTGGATATGCAGCTTTACGGCGAAGAGGGAATTGATTTATTTGTGGTTCCCATTGGCGACAACTTCACCATGGGGCCGGATGATGCCCTGAAAGCCGTAAAACTGGTAAAGCCCAAACTGGTGGTGCCGTGCCACTACAACACCTGGCCGCCCATTGCTCAGGATGGTGACGCCTGGGCCGCGCGGGTAAATGCCGAAACTGAGGCCACCGCGCGCGCCCTGGCTCCCGGCAGTTCGCTGGACGTTTAGCAGCGTTCAATTGGGCAACATTTGCCGCCCAAACAAATAGAAAATCATTGACACCCCTTTCTGCACTGGCTACAATAGTCATGTAGAAAGGGGGTTTTTATTATGGCCATTTTCTCTCGCCGTCAGGGTACATTGCAAGAAATTCTTGACTCCTCAACCGTTGAAGGGGACTCACAGCTTCACGAAAAGCTAGGTGATGACAAACTCCGCTGCCTGGCTTGCGGGCATAAGTGTGTTATCTTCCCCGGCAAGCGAGGTATCTGCCAGGTTCGCTACAACAAAGGCGGCACCCTGCGTGTGCCGTTTGGTTATGCCGCCGGAATTCAAAGCGACCCCGTTGAAAAGAAACCATTTTTCCACGCCATGCCCGGCAGCAATGCCCTGACCTTTGGTATGCTGGGCTGCGATTTCCACTGCCCCTACTGCCAAAATTGGGTGACATCTCAAGCGCTGCGCGATGAAGCAGCCGGGGTGCCGCCCACCCACTTTTCCCCGGAAATGGTGGTGCAGGCAGCGCAGCGAGCCAACGCCCAACTGGTGGTTAGCAGTTACAACGAACCGCTGATTACCGCCGAGTGGTCGGCGGCCATTTTTGAGCCGGCCAAAGCCGCCGGGTTGGTCACCGGTTTTGTATCCAATGGAAACGCCACCCCGCAAGCCCTGGACTTCGTCAAACCGCACACCGATTGTTACAAAGTCGATCTAAAATCGATGCGGCAAGAGAATTATCGCCGGCTAGGGGGGCAACTCAAACATATTTTGTGGACTATTGAAGCCCTGCACAAGCGCGGGTTCTGGCTTGAGGTGCTGACGCTGGTCATCCCGGGCTTTAATGATTCCAACGCAGAGATGTGGGATGCAGCCCGCTTTATTGCCGGCATTTCGCCCAATATTCCGTGGCACGTGACCGCGTTTCATAAAGATTACAAAATGACCGAGCCGGATAACACTACCTCAAACACCCTTATTCGAGCGGCTGAAATTGGGGTAGAAGCGGGGCTGAACTTTGTTTACGCCGGCAATCGACCCGGCGAGGTTGGCAATTGGGAAAACACCTACTGCCCCGGTTGCGGCACCCTGCTCATTGAACGGTACGGTTACGTCATCCTCAGTTACCACCTCACCGGTACCGGCGCTTGTCCCAAATGCACCCATTCGATTCCCGGCGTGTGGCCGTCTTCTTCCCAACAGGTTCAAACCGGCACGGCCGGCGATATCTTCAAACGACGCCCGATTCGGGTAACACTTTAACGTCAGGCCGGCTTCCAAATGTGAGCCGCTTTTTAAGTTTTCCTGTTTGTTTCAATTGAAGGATACGTTGCGTGAATTTTGAGTTTGCGCAATCGATGATATTATTAAGGTAGCGTTGTCTACCCTGTTTTGTGGTGAAAACATCCATCATAACATTACAACGTAAACGTCAGTATACAAAGCGTTAGCTGTCTTGGAAGCAAAGTTCAATCACCTCTATACTTCTTGTGCCCTTCTGTGTCTGTTACTGTATGAATTCGTAAATCTATTGACAAAAAAGTAGAAGAACTGTTTAAGGAATGAGAATTAATTAACTTACCCATTTTATCGTATTGCGTACTGCGTATAAATTTGCTCTTTACGGAGTACGCAATACGCAATATATTTGTGGCCGGCCCCAATTGGGTAAGTTATTTACGCACCCTTCCTCATCATTTTTATAGGAGTTATCTATGGCCACCGTATTTATGAAATGGCTGGAAACCAGCCCCGCCGATTACGATCGGGGCATCCAACTGCTTACTATGGGCCGCTTGCAGCCTCTAAAAGAACGAATTGCCGCCGATTACGTTCAGCCGGGGCAGCGCGTGTTGGAGATTGGCTGCGGAACCGGCACCCTGTCGCTGCTTATGGCCGAACGCAGCGCAAGTGTCACCGCCATCGATGCCTCACCGGGTATGCTGGCCGAGGCCGAACACAAGGCAGCAGAATCTGGATATGCAGAGGCAATTGAGTTTCACCACCTGGACGTAACCGAATTAACCGATCACTTTGAACCGGGCAGTTTTGACATCATCGTCAGCACCCTGGCCTTTAGCGAATTTCCGCCCGAAGTACGGCGCTACGCCCTGCGCGAAGCGGCCCAACTGCTCAAGCCCAACGGCCAACTGCTCATTGCCGATGAAATGATTCCTAATGGATTCTGGCCCCGTTTTGTTTTTTGGGCCGTGCGCTTGCCCCTGGTTATTTTAACCTGGCTGCTGACCCGCACGACTACCACACCGCTACGCCGCTTTTCTCAAACCCTCACCGAAACCGGCTTCAGCCCGGCGATGGTTGAGTCCCGGCTGGGGGGCAGCCTGCAATTGGTCAGCGCCCAGCCCCTGTCCGCCCCGGAAAGCGCGTCTGCCCCGGCGCAAATTCACCCTCACCTGCGCCACCGGGTCACGCTTAAAACCCTGCTGCTCGATGTCTTGAGTATGTTTCGCATTATCCCCCCCTACCCCAAAACAGCCACCGGCCTGTACCGGGTTGGCCACCCGAACGAAACATCGCCGGTGCTGGCCACCGGCAATTATGAGTTGACAGTGCGTCGCCTGGTGCGAGAGTTAGATGGCAAGGTTGATTGCTGGCTGTTGGTAGCAGATTCGGCGGGCATTAACGTGTGGTGCGCCGCCGGGGGCGGTTATTTTACGGCCCAAAAGGTTATTGCCGCCATAAAATCATCCGGGCTGGAGCGGGTAGCAGGCCATCACGCCCTGATTTTGCCGCAACTGTGCGCCAACGGCGTTGACGGCTGGAAGATACGTCAGGAGACAGGCTGGGGGGTTCACTGGGGGCCGGCCCGCGCCCGCGATTTGCCCGCCTACCTTGCCGCCCGGCGCAAAAAGACCGATGCCATGCGTTGGGTGCGCTTTCCGCTCAAAGACCGTCTGGAGATGGTCACCGTTACCCTGGGCTTTTACGGGCTGTTTATTTTGCTGCCGGTGCTGATATTTTTACCACACTTATTCTGGCCGGTCATGGCGGCGCTGGTGGGGCTGTCTTATTTTTACGCTGTCCTGCTCCCCTGGCTGCCCGGCCGGGACGGGTTGCAAAAAAGCATCCCCCTGACTCTTATCGCTCTGGCAGGATTATTTATCTACGCCGCTGTCTGGAACCCGCTGCCGCCCCACCGCCTGTTCAACCGGACGCTGGTTATCGGTGGGCTGGCCTTTTTTACCGCCGCCGAATTGCAGGGCATGTCTCCCTTGATGCGCGGCGAGCAGGCTAACTGGACCTGGGAGGGGATTATTGGGGCCGCCTTGTTGCTGCTTTACTGGCTGGCCCCCCTGCCTTTAGGATGGAGATAACCGATGTCTAAAGAACCGACCTTCTGGTCTTCTGTGGCCCAACACTGGCAAATTGCCCGCACCCTGCGCCAATTGAAGATTCATTTTGACCCGGTCAAATGTACCGGCGTGTGGCAATGCTACGAAGTTTGCCCCGTAGGCTGCTGGACGCCCAACTACCTGACTCGTGTGGCCGAGTTTCACGATGAGCAGTTATGCGTGGCCTGCGGCGCCTGCGTGCTGCAATGCCCGGAAGGGGCCATTGAATTATCGTAACCGTTCAGCCCCGCCCCCCCTCGTTTACGGGGGGAAGTTCAAAAACTCTCCCCTCGTAAGGACAACCGCGCTCCCTAATGGTCGAGGTTGGAGGGGGGTGAACGATTACTCTTTGCTGACCCGAAATCGGCTAAAGCGTTAAAAACCACCTGCTACCCTAATTCCGGCCAAAAACACGCTCATTTTTAGAATGGATTAATAGCAACAGTATACTGTTATTTGGAACAAAAAAACGCTCCGGTCAGTGCGACCGGAGCGTTTTGGGTTGTTTTGAAAATTGTTACCGCGTCAAGCCTGTTAACCTGCGGAAATGTTGGCCAAAATATCATCCACGGTATCAAGCAAATGCTGCACCTCAAACGGTTTTTCTACATACCGGTCATTGCCTATGACCATATGCCCGGCGGCGGCATCCTGGTCCTGGCTTCTGGCAGAAACAATGATAACCGGAATCTCTGATAATTCCTCGTCCGCTTTCAATTGGCTGTAAATTTCCCAGCCGTTAATATCAGGCAGCATCAAATCCAGCAGAAGAATATCCGGCCTTAAACTCTGGATAAACTCCAGTCCAAAATCACCCCGTTTGGCACCTACTACTCTGTGACCCTGCCGTTCGAAAATGAGCTGGATTAACCCTCTCATTTCAGGGTCATCTTCTATTGACAAAATTTGTAAGCGGGTGTTCACCATAAAATGTCCTTTAGGTAGGTTATAGTATTATCCCACAAGAATTGCGTTACCTGCGAGAATCTTTGGGTATGACTC
>CAYWSS010000030.1:0-17552 GCA_964460505.1 uncultured Caldilineaceae bacterium
TTTCTTTCGTCAATTCGGCGAAGTGTTTTTGTGCAACATATTCTGGACCATTACAAAAAAATAAAAAATCAGTGAAATTAGTGTAATTCGTGGCAGATAACACGCTTTTTATAGAGCGATCCTGCAAACTACCAGAGATCCACGGTCGATCAATTACTACACCAGGAAATTTGAACGGTTTGGGAATTTGCCTGCACCTTCTCCCGTTCTTTAATAAATGGAGCAGATACGATGCCTGATGCTCAATTTGTGAGGGCGGCGGGTTTAGAGTATCATTGATGGGTTGCTGAATGTAGCAACAAAAGAGCCCGGCTGTGGCAGCACGGGCTTTTGCATTTCAATCAGCTTATTACTTTTTACGTATCTTTTCAAAAAGTAGGGGAAGGGTGTTTAACCCCGGATTATTGAGAAGGTGCCTTTTTACAGATAAAGGTTTTGTTATGACAAATGAAAACCCATTGATTCAAGAAGACAACCATTGGTGGTTCGCCAGTAGAACCCGCGCTTTAAATGCGCTGATGGAGCCGGCTTTGCCTAAAACACCAGATTTTCAACTGCTCGATGTGGGCTGCGGGGCGGGGAATATGATCCACCATTTGAGTCATTACGGCCAGGTGAAGGGGCTGGAAATTGACGAACGCCCCACAAAGAAAGCCCGCGAGCGTGGTTACGATGTCCAGCAGTTTGATGCGACCCAACCCATGCCTTTTTCCGATGACACGTTTGACGCAGTAACCGCGTTGGACGTTATTGAACATAACGAAGATGATATGGCTATTTTGGCGGACAGCTACCGGATTCTTAAACCGGGCGGACATATGATTATCACCGTGCCGGCTTTTATGTGGCTGTGGACGCATAACGACGATTTGAACGCCCACGTTCGTCGTTATACAGCGGGAGAATTAAAGGAAAAGTTATTGAGTACCGGATTTAAGGTTGACCGGGTCACGTACAATAATTTCTTTGTTTTCCCTTTGGCTGCCACCCTGCTTTTACTGAGGCGATCTTCTGATGCAAAGAAAGAACTGGCCTCTCATCACGTTAGTGAAGATGAGTATCAGGTTGAGATGGAACCGGCTTCTCCAATGGTAAACGCCATTCTCACCCAGGTGGGAAAAGTAGAATCAGGACTTATTCGTCACATTAATTTGCCGTTTGGCACCTCTTTAATTGCTATTGCCCAAAAACCACACCCGTAGCGCGCAGCGGCGTAAATTATTTGATAGTTAAAGGAGTGCAAAACTATAGCTTTGCACTCCTTACCGTACGGCGGGCAATATGCCATCTCTAACTGTTGAAAAACTTCTGTCAGACTGTACTAACTTCTGTTTGGCTACAAATCAAGATCGGCGTAGAGGCTTTTTACGCAATCCGGGCAAAGCCCGTGGCTAAATTCCACATCCGAGTGGTCCCGAATGTAGACCTCAACTTGCTGCCAGTAGCCCTGGTCGTCCCGAATTTTTTTGCACGAGGCGCAAATTGGCAGCAGGCCGCTTAAGGTTTGTACTTTTTTCAGGGCGTCTTGCAGCTCTGCATTAAGGCGGCGCAGTTTCATCATATCTTCAAAGCGGGCAATGGCAATAATAATGGCCCGCTCTAACTCACGCACTTTGGGGGGTTTTACCAGATACGCCCCAACGCCGGCCTCACTGGCCCTTTCAACAAATTCCGGAGATTCGTAGGCGGTTAGCACTACCACCGGGGTGGGACAGTTTTGAGCAATTTCTCTGGCGGCTTCTATGCCGCTCAACTCCGGCATCTCAATGTCCATGAGGACCACATCCGGCTGCAAAGATTGGGTCATATTTACGGCTTGCCGGCCATCCAGAGCATGGCCGGCAATGGAATACCCCCGTTTTTCCAGCAACCCCCGCACCATGACCGCAACCAGGGGATCATCCTCAACAATCAAGACATGCATATTTTGCGCTAGTTTCATTTTGATACTCGTTTTATTGCTCTGCCGGAAAGTGAATAGTTGCGATGCTTCCCTGGTCATTCCGTAAGGCCACTTCACCGCGAAGTCCGTTAGTAACGATAGTTTTAATTAAATATATTCCAAGATTATGTTGACCTGTGTTTAGCACATTTGCCGGATACCCGGGGCCATCATCTTTATACTCAAAGGCTACGGTATTATTATTACATGTAATGCCTACATTAATGCGCACATCCTGATGTTTTGTAAAGGCATATTTTACGGTATTGGTTGTTAGCTCATTAATAATCAGGGCCAGGCTGTTGGCTTGTGCCGGTGTGACCCGGACCGAAGAGGGGGAAACTGACACTGAAACCTGTTTATCCGGGGGTAAAATCTGTAGCGCTGAAGCAATCACCTGAACGGTTAGCTCATTTAGCGACAGCGGCGTCCAGTCGGAAACGGAGAGAAGTTGATGAACCGTAGCCAGCCCCTGAATCCGGCTGATCATATTTTCTGAGATATCCTGAATGGAAACATCTTTATCCCTGGTGGCATGGATTTGCTCGGCGTACAACAGGCCGATGATGGCCGCCAGATTGTTTTTTACCCGGTGATTTACTTCGTTGAGTAAAACAGCTTTGGTGGCAGCGTCCTGGCGGGCTTGTTTATACAGTTGAGCGTTTTCTATGGCAATGGCAACCTGGCTGGCAATTGCCATCAGAAAATCCACATCTTTCTGTGTAAAATCCGGCTCGTTTTTTCTGTTGATGGCGGTGATTGTACCTAATACTTTGTCCCGGCGACGCAACGGAGCCACAATTATTGAACCTATTTGACTGCGGTTGCGCCGTTGAAGCGTTTCTTCGCTTTCCCGTGATTCGGGTGTTTCCTGGAGCGATAAAACCGGTTCCTGTTCTCGAATGGCCCAGCCGCTCAACCCCGCCATTAATTCCTCAAAAGAGAGGGATGTCGCCGTTTTTTCGGGATCACCGCTTATCACATATTCGGTTATCTGCTGCGCTTCCAGATTCACGGTTGTCAACAGGACCGTGTTTGCCAACAAAGCGCCTTGAACCTTATCTGATACGCTTTGTAACAAGTGCGGGAGATTTTCGTAGTCGATCAGGGTTTGACTGATCAGGTACAACGCTTCGGTATCTACCAACGTTTCCTGGGTTTTTTCGAGTAGCTGCCGGTAGCGTTCTTCACTTTCTCGCAAGGCTACTTCTGCCAATTTGCTTTCGGTGATATCTTCTATGGCTACCATTACTTTGTCATAAGTATCTTCATAGCCCGGGGCTACCAATAATTGCAGGTCGATAAAAACTTCGTCTTTCCCCAGTTTCCGGGCAATAAACTCACTGGCAAAGCGCGTTTTTCCCTCGGCAATAGCAACAAGTTCCTCGCGGTATACGTCGATGGCGTCCGGCTCAAATAATGGCCCCAAATCAGTAAAAAAGGTCTCTTTATTTTCCATGCCGGTTAGTTCAAGGGTGGCCTGATTTACATCGATTATCTTGACCAGAGACACAGCATACAACACCTTTTCCGGATGCCGGGTAAAATAGGCCCGGAAATTATCAACGCCCTCTTGCCGCAGCCTGTCAAGATATTCCTTTAACGCAGAAAAATCCTCTTCCCACAATGAAATTGGAGAATTTTCAAATAAGCTGCGATACCTGGCTTCGCTCTGCCGCAGGGTGGCTTCTGACTGTTTCCGGCCGGTAATATCGCAGATAAGGGTCAGCGTTTCGTTGTTGCCACTGACTACAATGCGGGCTTCGTAGTATTTAATTTGTACCCGTTCCCCCCTACCCCCCTCAGTCCCCCCGTTGACGGGGGGAAGTTTAAAAGCCTCCCCCTGATTTCGGGGGGACGCGAATGCGGGAGGGGGGTGAACGGGTACTTGAATTTTATCCTGTACATGCAGCGTATATTCAACTATTTGTGGTATACCGGTCTCTAATGTCTTTCTTACGGCTTCAATTCGCTGTTTGGCAACGTCTTCGGGTAAAAAATCGGCTATATTTTTGCCCACCATTTCTTGAGGAGAGGCAATAGCCCCATAGGCCTTGGCCGGAATTACCTCCAGATATGTGCCATCTCTGTCCATCCGAATCATCAAGTCAGGAATGCCCTCGATCAAGGCTCTGTTTTTTCGCTCGCTTGCCTGCAGAGCCTTTTCAGCTTGCTTTCGTCCGGTAATTTCACGCCCGTTGATGATAATACTTTGAATATCGGGGTCATGTAGCAGGTTGTTGGCTCTAACTTCCAGGTCAACCCAGGAGCCGGTGGAATGTTGAATACGAAATTCTACAAGAGGGGATAACCTGGCCGGATTCTGCGTATGTAAAATAAAACTTTCCCGAATCCGGGAGACGTCTGCCGGATGCACAAATTCTATGATATTCTTGCCTGTAAAATAATCGGGAGGCTTACCCAGTATCTGCTCTACGGAGGGGCTAATATATTGTATCGATCCATCCTTATCAAGCCGGATAATAATATCTAACGAATTTTGAATAAGTACCGTGAACAACTCTTTACTTTTGCGCCTGTCGGCTTCTACCCGCTTGCGCTCAGAGATGTTTTGGATTACACCAACCAGCCCCACAATTTTGCCCCGATCATTTTTTAACGGCACTTTGGTGTGCGAATGCCATACCTTGCCCTCATCTGTGTCTGAAACAAGTACCTCTTTATTTCGCAGGGGCACACCGGATTTGATAACGGCCTGTTCATCGGAATAAAATTGTCCGGCCAATTTGGGGCCGTGATAATCAAAATCGGTTCTGGCAATAAGTTGTTGGGGCGATTCAACCCCCACCCAGTGCGCCGTGGCCAGATTAGCATTAATAAATCGACCATCTGAGTCTTTAAAAAATACATAATCCGGCAGCGTATCAATTAAGGTGCGCAACTGGTTTCGTTCTCGGGCCAGCGCTTTTTCAACCTGTCGATGCGTGGCCACCATAGCCTCCAACCGGGCTGCCCGCATACGCAACATCGCCAATTCCTTAATTAGTTGTTCTTTGTCTTTGTCTGAATCTCTCATGCTACCCCTGAATACCGTTATTCAGGATATCTCCAATAAAGGTTGGTTGGCCGTCAGTATCAATGGCTGATATGGTGCAGACCACACGGCCGAAATCTTGCCGGTTAAAGTTTCTATCAAGGCCGGGACATCAACAGGCGCGGTATCATGTAAGCCTTCGCTGACAATGAGAACCCGTGCGGTGCCGGCTGAAACCGTCGATTGACGGCTCTGTCTAAACGTCCAGCGGCGGGCATGAACCTGGTTTTCCCCATCGGCAAAGATTACTTCCTGCGGGGCCGGATTTTCTACAGCGCCACTGAATGACAGATACGCTTCGGTGCCCGTGGCGTGACGAACTTCCAGATAGGAATCGATATGGTCCAGGTCGAAGACAGCTACGGGTAAGGCAAAGGCCAGCGACACCGCATTGCACAAATCTACCAGCGGGTGCAGTTTGGGCAACGTATCTTCCCGTTTAAAGCGGCGTAACAGCGCTTCTGACGCTGAACGATATTTGGTGGGTTTAAGCCCCATTTTGGTATAGGCTCGCCGCCAGGCCGCAATCTCGGGCATTTGAGATTCCGGTGACTGGCTCAGTCGTTGACGCGCGCGCTGGAAAAACGGCTCTTGTAAATATTCTACATCAATCTCCGGTTGAATGCCATCTGCAATTAATACGCCGGGGACCAGTTGAGGAAATTGTTCCCAGATTTGGGGTGAATGGCAAAAGTGCATAGTTTGTCTCGTTAGTTAGTAATCTCGTCCGGCTCCCTCCACCCTTGACCATTAGGGAGTGCGGTCGCCCTCGTGAGAGAGGTGGGGAGTGAATGGTTACGTTAGTTAAGGTCAGCCTACCGGTTTACCAATGACGATAACCCGATGGGTGTTGTTATTGTAGGGCCAGCACGTTACCAGGGTGAGTCGTTCGTCATTAAACGGCCCAATCCACCTGGCATTTGCCCGCCGAACCGCATCCGGCTCACCCTTGTCTTTTACAATAAATTTATCTTCTATGCTGTAACTGTAGGGATGCTCGTTTTCATCGTACAACGTCACCACATCACCCGGTTCCAAATTTACAATGTAGCGAAAAACTTCTCCCTTGATATTGTGGTGGCCCGATAAAACCACGTTGCCCCCCTGGTTTGGCAAGGCCGAATTGGTGTGCCAGCCCGCAGCATAATCGGCTACGGTCCACACATTAACCTGTACCCCATTTTGTTCAACCACCGTCCAGCCCACATCAATTACGCCGGTATCCATGCCAATGCTTTCAGCCTGAATTCGAGTTAGCCTCAAGCCGGCCGGCGCGTTTGTTTCCGGAGCCGCCGCATTTTCTTCAGCGGCAGAAGCCGGATTATCTGCCACCACTAACAGCGGATTATCTGCCAGCGAGAGGACATTTTTACTGGCCGGCTGAGTGATTTTGGCGGAAGCCGGTTCGGATTGCTCAGGATTGGCTGTTGGTATTTCCACCGGCTCTGCGGTTGCCGTGGAAGGCCGTGGCGTGGCAGTCTCTTTAGGTTCAGCATCTTCCGGCGCCGGCGTGTCTGTAGGAATGAAGGTATCTTGAGCCTGGGTCTCGATAATGGTTTGGGGTACAGCCGTAGGCGTAGATTTTACCGGGGCTGCCGTGGGCTGCGGCGTAAGGGTTTGCTCCAAATCAGCCACCGACAGTTCCAGAATACGGGCCGGAGGCGGTTTGCCGGCTTCCAGAACCTGCTGAAAATAAATCCAGCCGCCGGCGCCTATTAAAAGCGCGCCGCCCACGGTCAGGATAATACTAAGGATGCCCCACAGCTTTGGCTGCTTTGCCGGTAATGACGTCATCTCTGCGTGAGGTGGGAATTGAGGTGATAAATTTTCATTCATAACTATGGCCACCGTTAAAATTTGTGTACATGGTAACTTTGCGACGGCAATCTGTCAAACGGATTTCATGCATAAATGCTTTTGACAAAGGATTACGGCTGCCCTATAGTACACAAAATTCTTGCTGCACACAATTCCCCCGGGTGTGGGTTCACCCATACTGACGTGGAATGTCCAAGATTAATTACTGCGCACAATGTTTATGAAATTGCACACAGGTTCAAAAAACTTTTGGGGCGGCGCGTTTGTTTTGACGGCCGTTGCCCTGTTGTATCTTGTTACCCTTGATAACGGGCTTCGCCCCGACGAACTGACCGGCGGAGATTTGATTACGCACCAATACGCCCAGGTAGAGGCTCGCCCCGGCAATGCTCCCGGTTACCCGCTGTATACCATGGGGGGCTGGCTTTGGTTCCATTCCGGCAAAACATTATTGGGCTGGATATTAAATCCCATCCAGATTTTATCGGCCTACTCCGGCCTGTGGAGCGTGGCTGCCCTGGTATTTTTGTATTTAATTTTGCTTAGTGTAGCCGGCCGGCGGTGGCCCATTGCTGCGCTGTTAACCGCTTTTTACGCCACGACCTTTTTCTTTTGGTACTACAGCGTTACGACCGAACAGTACACCAGCGCGGTATTTCAAACGGTGCTGCTTATCTGGCTGGCGTTTCGGTGGGATGAGGAACCCCGCGACTCCACGCTGTTGTGGATGGCCTTTATCAGCGGCACCATGTTGGCAAACATGGTGACAACGCTGTTTGTTTTGCCGCCACTTCTCTGGTTTATCTTTTTTAAAAAAGCCGGTAGCGGCCAATGGATGCTGGCCGGTTATCTCAAACGTCCGTGGCTCATTTTAAAGGCTATCGGGCTGGCGCTGCTGCCGCTGCTTAGTTATGCCTACATTTTTATCCGGGGCGCGCAGCACCCCGAATGGCGCGGCCGGGGCGCGTGGCCCTCAACGTGGGCCTGGTTTGTTGAATTTATCACTATTCAGCAAGGCCGGGATGAACTTGCGCCCGGCCTGGGCCTGCAAAATTTTTTCACCGACGAATTCCCGTCGCTCATGTGGCATGAGCTAACCTGGCCGGTCTTTTTTGGGGGACTGCTGGGTTTGGCTTTTTTAGGGCGCAGGCGGGCCATTTTTCTCTACGTTACGCTGGCCATTTATTTTGGATTTTGCTGGGGATACCGTTTTGGCAACTGGTTTCAGGTCATCATTCCGGCCTATCCAATTTTTACCATTGGCTTTGCTGCGTTGCTGGGTCGCATTATTGAAGCAGCAAACCGGCAAAGCATCGAATCAAAACAGATTGTCCGCGTCACAAAACAGGCCTCCACCCTCATTATCATTTTTCTGATGGGCCTGCTGGCTTACCGGTTTGCAACCAATTTGCCCGGAGCCAACCAGCGCAACCTTAACACCGACACGGGACTGGACCCCGGGTGGGCTATTCTGGTGGATGCGCCGGCAACCCCGGCTCTGATTTCCGCTGATTTTGCGGAACGGGTGGCTTTGCAATACCTCAGCGCGGTTTGGGGAGCCGCGCCAAACCTCATTCCCTTCGATAGTGGGCTGCCGGAGGGCCACGCCTCATCAGATAATCTGTATGTCAGCCGGAAAGCAGCCGCAGCTTTGCCGGAAGGCGTCAATTTAAATAATACAATTCCTCAGGCCGCGGGGGAACAGTTGATTGCACTTCCAACCGGGGCGCCGGCCGCTCTGCCCGCTGCGGCCGTTCCCTCTGAATTGAACTTTGGCGATAACCTGCTCGTAGTTGGCTGGGAAATGGCCAATCCGGCGACCGGGATACTGCCTCCGGAAGTCAAAAATCGGTTGGAGGTAGCTAACTGGCAGATTGCGCTGCACTGGCAAAGCGCTCAACCGCTAGACGCCGATTACACGATGTCGGTTCGACCATTGGTGAACGGTCAGTTGATTATGCGTGGGGGGGAGGCGATGATTCAGGATCACCAGCCGGTGTGGGGCGTTTATCCCACCGGCCGGTGGGCCACCGGAGCCTTGGTTCGAGATGTATTTGCGCTAAGTTTGCCGGAGGGGGTTACGCCGGATGCATTTCAAATTGTGGTGTACCGGGCCACAGAGAGCGGGTTTGAAAACCTGGCCGATTATACGGTGGCTGTTGGGCAATGAGTTGCAGGGGGCAGGGACACATATTCGTAAATTTGCATATTCTTACCGTTCTGCATTGGCTTGTATTATTTCAGCGGCTTTCTGGGGGGTAAGTTCGCCATCAATTACGGCTCTAAGTGGTTCGCGCATGGCGTCCAGTAAAAAGTTTGGATTTACGCCCAGCGGCACGGGCTGACCGGATTGCATTTGTAGGGCGCTTACCCGGCGGATGGCATCATTAACAATGAGCGGATCGTTTAGCGCCTCGCGCCGGGTGGGTAGCGAGCCAAATTTGGCGGCCCAGGCGAGTTGCCGTTCGGGTTGAGTAATAAATTCTAAAAAGGCCGTGGCTGCCGGCGCCCGGTTTTCTGTAGCGGTGTGGCTAATGGCCCAATACTTTCCCAACACCAGCGGCGCAGCCGGTTGGCTTTCCTCTTCGTTGTCCACCTTGGGCAGGAGGGCTACGCCCCAACTAATCTCCGGCGCGGTGGATAGTTCGCCAATGGCCCAATCGCCGGTCATCATCATAGCCAGATTGCCATCCAGAAATTCACCTTGCATTTCATCGTAGGTAGTTATCGGCGCAATGCCGTTTTCATCATTTTGCCACTCCCGGTAAAGGGCCAGTGATTTTTCCATGGCAGGTGTATTTAATGTCGGTTGGCCATTGGCATCGGTAAGCGAACCGTCATACGGGGCCAGCCACGGAATCACCCAGAGCGGATCGTAACTATTAAGACCTAACCCCCACTGAGAACCGTTGGTCAATGCTTGCCCCAGTTGGGTCAACTCCGACGTGGTGGCGGGAGGGGTGTCAACTAAATCTTTATTGTAAAAAAGAAGCAGGTGAAAACCGGTGGTTTCGGGCAAGCCCCACACCTGGTTGTTTGTAGTGGCCCCGGAAAGCGTAACGGCCATAAAACTATCCATGAAGCTGGGCGGAAAAAAATTTGACATGGGCGAAACCTGCCCGGCGGCCCATAAGCTGCTTAACAGCACAGGTGAAGCCAAAACTACGTCAAACCGGCTTTGCCCGGACATTAGGGAGGTCATAAAATTTTCGGGGCTGTCGTAATGTTTCTGTAAAACGGCGTAATGCGGAAATTGATTTTGAAATGCCTCAATATCCTCGGCCAATTGTTGGGCTTGGGCTTCCGGCCGGCTTTCCCAGACGGTAATTGTGGTGATGAAGGGCGTATCGGTGGGGAGTAGAACCGGGGCACGCGTTGGCGTGGGGGTAACCGTAGGAATCGGCGTGGCGGTTGCTGTGGGTGCGGGAGAAGCCGTTGCGGTGGATGTGGGCGCTGCGGCAACCGGTGCAGGGCTGGGCCACGGCGTTGGAGAGGGGGGCGGTGTAGGTGGCGTACAGGCCGAAAAAACAAGGATTATTACCAGTAGGGCCAGAGGACATGTTAACCTGAAGTCTATCATGCCGCCAGTGTAATGCAGGTTAAATGGGGTGTCAAACTTACGCCGCAACCGGGGGGCCAGGGACCAGGAAGTAAGGAGTAAGGTTTTTTTCCCCTGCTCCCTGCTTCTCCGGTTTGAGCGGACAGGTGGAAACCTGAGTTTCTCCACTGTCATGAGGCAGATTCCGGTAACGTAAAGAAGAAAACGCTGCCCGCGTTAATCTCGCTTTCTATCCCTACTTCTCCGCCGAGTTTTTCTATCATTCGCCGCACTATAGTTAGCCCCACGCCGTGTCCATCAACGCGTATATTGCCGAGGCGGGTGAAGGGTCTGAATAATTGTTCCTGCTCATTCGGTTTTAGCCCGGCCCCGTTATCGCCCACCCAAAAACGCACCATCCCGTTGGGTTGGGTGGTTGCTCCTAATTTAACAACGGGCGGCCGCCCTCCATATTTTAGGGCATTGCTAATATAATTTACCCACACGGCTTCTATCCAGGCCGCGTGTCCTACCACGGTAGGCCAATAGTCGGGGGTAATAATTTTGGCTTTATACTCTTTTGCCAAATAAACCAGCCGGTTTTGAGCCTCTATCACAACACTGGTCATATCAATAATTTCAGGTACGGGTTGCTCTAGCTGGCGCACGCTGGAGAGTACCAGCAGTTCGCTGATAATACTATCCATTTTGTGGCTCTGTTGTAATATCGACCCCAGGTGTTCACTAATTTCGGTGGCATCAAGAGAACCATAATTTTGATGTAACAACCCGGCCATCCCCACCAGGTAGGTTAACGGACTTTTGAGGTCGTGCGCCACCATTTGGGCAAAGGCATCTAATTCTTCGTTGCGGATCCGGAGTTCGGTGGTACGTTCTTTTACGCGCGTTTCAAGATGGTCTTTGGCTGCCTTTAACGCTAATTCGGCCTGTTTTTGTGGGGTAATATCTCTGATTGCGCTAACAACCATCATTCCTTGTTCGGTCTCAACCGGGCTTAAACTGATGTCAACCGGAAATTCACGGCCGTCTTTACGCATTGCAATCAGGTTCAGCCCGGAGCCCATTTGCCGTATTCTGGGATCGGCAAAATAATTCTTTTGATTATCAGTATGCCCTGAGTGATAGCGCTCCGGCAGAAGAAATTCAATGGGTTTTCCCAGCAGTTCATTACGGGTGTGCCCAAACAGGGTTTCCGCCAGGGTATTAACCCGTGTAATTTTACCGCGCTCATTCACCACAACCATGGCATCCGGGGCAGAATCCAGCAACAAGCCAAACCTCTCATCATTCTGGCTGCCTTTTGTTTCCCGAAATACAATCATTCCAGCCCTGTTAGATGATTGCTCACCGGCCAGGAGCGGCACAATTTTTGCATCAAATTGGGTGCCGTTAATGCTTAATTCCAACCCGTTTTCCGTTCCGTCAATGGCCAATTGGCAAAATCCGGCCAGTTTTTCCGCATTGCACGCCCCAGCCTCAGGGGGTACCAATATTTCCTGAATTGGTTTACCTAAAACTTCTTCCCCTGTCAGGTTCAGAAGTTGCAGAATTGTCCCAGAGGCAAGTTTGCATCGCAAATTGCTATCAAAAACACAAATTGAAATGTCTGAAAGGGGATTAACCAGCGGGTGGATTATTTCCTTGTCACAATGCATCTTTTTTACCATTTTCGCCCCATTTGGATAAATCACTGCCGTCAATTTGGGCTGCTGCTCGGGAGCATTTCAGTTTGGGGCAAAATTTTATCTAACCGCAAAGAACGCAGGGTTTGCAGAGACAGAGTGCCCTCATTGTGTCCTTTGGGTACACCTGCGCCGGCGCGCAGTACAGCTGTTGGATAAAAACATAGAAACCTTTGCGTTTCTGGCGGCCCTTGCGGTAAATTTCTGGTATGTTGGTAAATCTCCCCAAAAATGAAATACACCCTGCTACTCTTCATTTATAGTAAAGACAATACGATGGTTTGTCAATGGTAAATCTTGCTAATCGAGGTTGCTAAAACGTAACCCCAACCATCAATATCTCCTTTGACAAAGTTTGGGCTCTAACTTACAATTACTGCGCTTGCAGCCTTGCTGCCGGCACGGTAATCACTCATAAAAAATAAGGTGACAAGTTGGACGATTCAGTACCTTTACCCAGTATCAGGGGACACATGTCCCAACCTCGCTTTGACGCTAACCAAATAAAATAGCCCCGGTTAGTACCCTCTGCCGGACATACTTCCGGGGACAAAGTATCTGGCCGTAAAATACGGGAGTGCGGACTTTAGTCCGCCAAAATTCGCAGACTTTAGTCTGCATTTCAATTTGCGGATAGGGACTAAGTTACAACCGGAGGTGTTCTATGGAGCAGGTAATTCTGGAAGATGTGCTGGCGCAAATGCGCGCCGCCCTCGAAGCAAATGACCTCTATACCGCTTCATCAATTATCGAAGCGCTTCGCCCGGCCGACCAGGCTGACATTTTTGGAGATCTCAATGAAGACGAACAAGCAACGCTGCTGCACAAAATTAATCCGGCCGATGCTGCCGATATTTTTGAAGAATTGTACGATGAAGATGCCGCAGAAATTGCAGTTCAGTTGCCCCTGGTCACATTGGTGCGTATTGTAGATGAAATGGAGCCGGACGAAGCGGCCGACTTGCTGGATGATATGGATCCCAGGCAGGCCGATGCGGTGCTGGCTCAACTTGAGACCGCCCATCAAATCAGGCCCCTCATTAAATATCCCGATGATACCGCCGGTGGCCTGATGACTTCGGCCTTTATTGCCCTTCAGCGTCGAATGACAGCCATGCAGTCGCTGGCCGCCATTAGAACCTGGAGCCCTGATGGCGAAAATTTCTATAACCTCTTTATTACTGATCGGCTAAAACGTTTGGTGGGCGTCATAAATCTGCGCCAACTGGTGGTGGCAATGCCCGGCAGTTACCTATCTGAAATAATGGATACCGATGTAATCTACGTTACCGTCGATACTGACCAGGAAGATTGCGCAGAATTAATGCAGCGGTACGATTTGCTGGCACTGCCGGTGGTAGATGAACAACTGCATTTGCTGGGCATTATCACCATCGATGATCTGGTTGACGTGATTCAGAGAGAAGCCAGCGAGGATATTCAGCGGCTGGGTGGTTCTGAGCCGCTGGACAGAGCTTATCTTGATACCAGTATTTTGTCTATAACTCGCAAACGTATCGGCTGGCTGTTCTTGCTGTTTGGCACAGCCACGCTTACCGCCGCGGTCATGAACGCCTATCAAGTTGTTCTGGAATCGGTGGTAGTGCTGTCAATATTTATTCCAATGCTAATTGGTACCGGCGGTAATGCCGGCTCGCAGACAACCTCAACCATCATTAGAGCCTTGGCCGTGGGTGATGTTGAATGGAAAGATGCCTGGCGCGTTTGGCTACACGAGCTTGGTGTCGGGGCAGTGATGGGCCTGACCATGGGCATAATCGCCTTTGCCCTGGCTGCATTTTGGCTCAACGATATCTCTATTGGGCTGACGGTGGCCATATCTATTTTTGGTATTGTAATCTGGTCTACCAGCGCCGGTTCGCTGTTGCCGTTACTGGCCGAACGGGTGCGAATTGACCCCACGGTGGTTTCGGCGCCGGCTATGAGTACCATTGTTGACGCTACCGGCCTGATTATTTACTTTAATGTGGCCCGGATAGTGCTGAATTTGTAATTGCTCTCTCATTTGGCCTCGTGGTATAATCCTGCCCAGAGAGAGACCCTTGAAGAAATCACTGGATGCCCTGATTTTATTTACGTTGGTTATTGCCCGTGTCCGTATCGATACGCTGGCAGACAACGTTTTACCCCAGCGTCACAATGATGTGCAGCGGTTGGTAGAAGGCTGGTGGCCGGCCTGGAGCCTGAAATTGCTGGCTCACCCGGAAACCGACCCGGTTAGTATGATGCTGATTGTTACGGCGTTTGGGTTGCTTGCCCTTTATCTCATTGTAGATGTTTTTAGCGCCGGCGCGTACCCCAAAACGACCCACCGCCTGAAGTTGATACTTATTTACGCCATCATCACGCTGCTGGTATTTGGCAAAACATTCCTGTTTATCAACCTGCGCCATCAAAGCGGCCCGGCCGCCTACGCCCACGACGGCGGCACTATCCAAACCGAATCCACCACCAAATTCTTTTTGCAGGGGCTAAACCCCTACGTTGAAGATTACGTCGATACGCCCATGGCCGAGTGGGGCTTTTCCGAATACCGCACCGCCCTGTACCACTACCCCTACCTGCCGTGGACCTTTGTTTTTTCCGCGCCCTTTTATCTAATGAGCAACGCCACCCTCGGCTGGTTTGACGAACGGTTGGTGTACCTGTTACTGTTTGCGTTGACCCTGATATTTACCCAAAAACTGGTTCACCAACCGCAGGAAAAACGCGTTGCAGTGATGCTGATGGGGCTAAATCCTATTCTGGGGGTCAGCATTATATTTGGCGAAAACGACCCGTTTGTGCTGGCCTGGATTGTACTGGGCTTGTGGTTGCTGCAAATTCGCCGCCCGTTGTGGAGCTCTGCCGCCCTTGGATTGGCTTGCGCCGGCAAACCCACCGCCTGGTTTTTAATCCCCTTCTGGCTGTTGTATTTGCTGCGGGACCAATGGGGCAACAATTTTATCCCTCCGATTTCCACATGGAAGGCGCATCTGCTGGCCTTGCTGCGCCGGGCGTGGACTCTGCCGGCGGTGGCGCTGGCAATCATCGGCCCCTGGTTTTTGTGGAACCCGGACGCAATGGTTGACGATGTGTGGCGCTGGTCATCGGGCCAGGGGCCAACCGGCTACCAGATTTGGGGGTGGGGAGCCAGTAATTACGTGCTGGCCTTTGGCTGGGTATCCGACCGCTTTGAATATTGGCCCTTTATCATTCCCGGCGCAATTATCGGAGTGCCGTTGCTGCTGTTGTTGCTGTGGCGGCAAGTTCAATCGAACACTATCAACTTGATGCTGTACGGTTACAGCATATTTCTGATGGTCTTTTTTTACCTGTCCCGTTTTTTGCAGCCCAATTATTTGGGATACATACTGGCATTTTTAACGCTGGCAATATTTGTTGACAATGAACAATTAGCAATGAATAATGAATAATTAGCAATGAATAATGGTAATGGAGAACAAAGCCGCAATGTCGCAATGTCGCAGAAGGGGCAATTTGCGCCCCTGCAACTTGTGCCCCGCGGACATTATCAGAAAAGCTATTACCCGCTCGTAGTCAGCCTCGCAGCGATAGCGGAGTGGCGTTAGACGGCCGAAGGTCCGCTGCGCTGCGTACCTGGCTACGATTTAATACGAGGAGAACCTAATGCTTAACGAAAAAGAGCTTGCCCCCGATTTTGAGCTTCCGGATGACCAGGGTACCCTGACTAAACTATCCTATTTTAGGGGGCAACGGATACTACTCTATTTTTATCCAAAAGCTATGACCAGTGGTTGAACGACCCAGGCCCAGGAAATCCGTGACGATTTCCAAAAGTACCAGCAGGCCGGTGTGGTAGTGATGGGCGTCAGCCCCGATCCCGTAACCCGGTTAACCAAATTTAAGGAGAAGGAAAACCTCCCCTTTACACTTCTGTCGGATGAAACGCACACAGTGGCCGAAGCCTACGGGGTGTGGGTTGAAAAGAAGATGTACGGCAGAAAATATTGGGGCATTGAACGCACCAGCTTTCTGATTGACACAGCCGGAAACATCGAAACGATATTTCGCAAGGTTAAACCGAAACTACACAATCAGCAAGTGCTGTCTGCCATTGGAGTGGCGTAATCGTTATGTCTTCCCCTGCCTCATCTGTCCAATCCAAGGACTGGCGCAACAATTATACCTGGGTAACCCACCAGACCCTTTGGGTAACGGTAGCAAAACCGCTGGTGCGCTGGGGATGCTGGCCTATTTTGAGAATAAAATGGGAGGGGTTGGAAAATTTTCCGGCCGGCGCATGTATTTTTGCCTCAAACCATGTCAGCAACTTTGACCCGACAGCAATTCTGTCGACGTTACCTGACCGTCACGGCTATTTTATGGCCAAAGCAGAATTGTATAGCAACTCGTTTCTCCGGTGGTTCCTGCCAAAAGCGGGCGCATTTCCGGTAAATAGAGGAGAAAGTGACCGGTGGGCGCTGGCGCAGGCCGGCCGCGTGTTGCAGGCCGGGCAGATGCTGGGCATGTTTCCCGAAGGGACTCGCAGCAAAAACGGCAAATTGAAACGGGGAAAGCCGGGCACCGTGAAATTAGCGGTGCGGTTTGGGGTGCCAATTGTGCCCGTGGCCATTTTAAATACCCAAAATGTTCGCCGTGGTTTTAGGTGTACCAGAGTTACAATTCGGGTTGAAAAACCGCTGGACGTTGTAGCCTTGGCCGGCCCTCCTCCTCACACCGAGAAAACATTTCAGCAGCTAACCACCACCCTTATGCAGCGCATCGCCGCAATGCTTCCCCCGGAGCAGCGGGGTATTTACGGTTAGCAGTCTGTCGGAAAAAGACCGCAGCGGTTTACATTTGCCTCTCAGGAATGGCGCGTAAATAACTTACCTAATTAGGCCCGGCAACATATTGCGTATTACGTACTCCGTAAAGAGCAAAATTATACGCAACACTTGCGCCGGACCCCTGCGGGTCAGTGCAGGTGTACGAGGAAATGGGTAAGTTAATTAATTCTCATTCCTTAATGAGTCAGGTTGCTCTGATTATCCAGGCGATTTGAGAGCAAAGCCACCTTTAAAAACCGCTGCGGTCTGGCCGAGTCGACTTCTTTGACAGACTGCCCGGCTAATTGACCACAACCCTCTACCGCGCCGGCCGCTCTAACATCTCCAAATGGAGTTGGCTGCCGCTGTACGGATGCCGGGCCGCGACCGCCTCGTTTAGTTCAACGCCCAGCCCCGGCTCGGTAGGAGGTATGACATAGCCCGCCTCCCAACGGATAGGCCGGGTCAGGAGTTCTGCCTGAAACCCACCCCAGCTCTGGATACTTTCCAGCAGTAGAAAATTGGGACTGCACGTGCTGAGTTGAATATTGGCCGCGCCGACAATTGGCCCGCAATACAGGTGAGGCGCTATCTGAGCGTAATGCGCCTCGGCCAGCCCGGCAATCTTTTTGGCCTCCAGAATGCCGCCAACCCGCCCCAAATTCATCTGTAGAATTGAGGC
>CAYWSS010000031.1:0-17411 GCA_964460505.1 uncultured Caldilineaceae bacterium
CCGGCAATAATTTACCATTCACCATTTATAATCTACCATTTACCATTTTTTTACTGCTCAAATGCACAATTTAATTAATTCTCATTCCTTATCTATTATCCACTGCATTACATTGCCGGAACCGGCTGGTCTTCTATCTGGTTTGGCCTTGGAACTGCCGCAGGCGCGGGTTGAGATTGAAATCGTTGTGGTGTTTCCGGCTGATTATCTGAGGATGTCTCTTGATTGCTTTCTTTAGATTCACTATCACCGTCCTCTTCCTCCGGCTCCGGAGTCTTCCACACTAGCGCTGCGGCCCAGGCCAATATCAGGAAGACCACAAAAGCGAGCGCGCTTCTGAGAATGGCAATGAGCGGGCTTACGCCCACAAACAAGGCTACGGCCAGGGTAAGCAGACATATTGCCACCGCCAGTTTTAGACCTATATCAAAAATCCAGACTGAGTGGATATCGCGCACAATTTTTCTCCGTTAGTTAAAAATTTCGCTTCGGATTTGTCCCAAATTCCAGGAAACCGGGGCACCTTCGGCAGGGGGATACCCCCCGCGCGCCCCTGCCGAAGGTATCCCGAATTTTGGGGCGCACTCCTTCGTTTCAGTTAAACAACATTCTTTTTAGAAAACCGCTAATTCCACCAGATTTTGAAGGAGCGGCAGATTTTCCGGTCCACAGTTGTTCGCTTAAATTGTTTATGGCCACGGCTGCCGGAGAGCGAGGATAGGTTTGGATAAACGGTGTTTGAGTTCTAACGGCTCTGGGCACCATATCGTCGTAAGGTAAAACCCCCAGTATCTCTATCTGTTTGCCAAGAAACTGTTCGGCTACGGCTACCAATTTGCGGCCCGCAGCATCGCCCTCGCCCCGGGAACGAACGCTGTTGATAATTACTTTTATTGAAACGGACGGGTAGCCGTTTAGCACCTTAATCAGGGCGTAGGCATCGGTAATGGCGGTAGGTTCGGGGTTGGTGACAATTAGCACTTCGCCGGCTGCTCTAATAAATTGTACCACTTTGCTATCTACACCGGCCCCGGTATCAATCAAAAGCAGGTCAAAAGCGCCGTCGAGCACCATCAGGTTTCGCAGCAGATATTCACGGTCGTGCGAGGGCAAATCGGCTAAATCCGGCAATCCGGATGCTCCGGGGATAACCTTTAGTCCAAATGGGCCTTCGACAATAATTTCCGACAATTTTTTCTGCCCGGTAATCACGTGATGCAGGTGATAACGAGGCTGGAGACCCAGTAAAATATCAACGTTGGCTGTGCCAAGATCGGCATCAAGCAAGGCCACCCGCAAATTGCGGCGAGCCAGAATTACCGCCAGGTTAACGGCCAAATTGGTTTTGCCAACGCCGCCTTTTCCACTGGCAATGGTAATGACCCGGCTATGATATTTTGGGTAAGTTTGAAAATCCAGCTTGCGTATTGGACTAAGATCAAGCCTCATAAGGATACCTCCCGTTTAGGGCCGGGCGTTTGCGCTCCGACATCCCAACATTTCTGGTGCTTCGTATTTCGTCGGGTACGGTGCCTACCATTAAGTCAACGATATAATCAGCGGTGGCAACTTCTATATCTTCCGGCACCCTTTGGCCGGTTGTTAAGTAGCTCAGCGACAAGTTTTGTTCGCAAGCTACAGAATAAGCTGCCCCTAAAGAAGCGGTTTCATCAATTTTGGTAAAAATCAATCCGTTCAGCGTCATGGTGCTAAAGGCCTCAACAGTTTGGTGCATATCTTCATATTTCGAACCGGCAGTTATGGCTAATTGAACAGTTTTTTCGGGCACTACAGTCAGGTAGTCTCTTAGAGCGGCAACCTGATTTGCGGCCCGTTGGCTGCGTCCGGGTGTATCAACTAAAATCAAATCCCGATCGTTGTATTGCGCTATCAGCGAAACCAACTGTTCCGGGGTGTAGGCCACCTCTACCGGAATACCCAGGATATCCCCATAAGCTGTAATTTGGGGAATGGCGGCTACCCGAAATGTGTCTGTGGTAATCAACAGCACTCTGGATTTTTTGTAAGGGGCGTGGGCAAATTTAGCCGCAAGTTTGGCGATAGTGGTTGTTTTGCCTACCCCGGTTGGCCCCACAATAAACACCACGCGTGGCTTGCCCGACGTTACGTTTATCGGTTCTGAATCGGGCAATTGACGCCCCAGGTACCAGTGCAGGTGCTCATTTAATACCCCTTGATTATCCAGCGTCCACCGGCTGAGCTCATTGGACACGGTCTGAATGGTTCTTTGAACCAGATGGTTGGCTACGCCCTGGTCAACCAGTCGTTGATACCAGTCTTCCAGGCTGGCCACCCGAGGCACCCCCGAATATGAGGAGGGTTTTGTTTCTGTAACCCGGTTAATGGCTACCTTCAAACTGGCCAGTTCATCGCGCATTGATTGAATAGTTGAGTCCGTTTGGCCATTACGCCGTTGAGGAAAATCTTCAAGGTCTGTATCTACCGCCGCTACCACTTCAACCCTGGCCCGCTTAAACAACCCCAAAAACCCCCCCCGCTGCACTTTTTGAGAATGAAGAATAACCGCGTTTGGCCCCAACTCGGACCGCATCATCTCCATAGCTTCCGGCATATTATTTACAATGTATTTCTTTACGCGCATAGTGCTTGCTCACTTACTGCAGAATAGCATTTACAGACATTTTTCTATTATGCTGATGCTTCACTGCCAATACCCGGCACCTGCAGTTCTATCATTCCTTCAGCGTGAACATCTACACCGGTAGCCACTTCGCTGTAGGACAGTACCGCCAGGTTGGGCAACGCCCGCTCGGTCAGGCGCTTGAACACTAACCGAACCGTGCCTGAACACAATACAATTGGGGTGTACCCTTTCATTGCCAGGCTTTCCATTTGTTGGGCTGTAACTTCCAGCAGTTGTTGGGCTGTGCCGGGTTCAAGATTAAGGCTAATGCCCTGGCTTAAATCTCCCATCGCCTGGCTTAGGAGGCGCTCAACCCGGGGGCTAAGCGTAATTACGTGCAGTGAGCCATCCATTGAAAGATTTTGGTTGGTGATGCTGCGCACCAGTTTTTGGCGAGTCGCTTCGGCCAGCAAATCGGGGTCCTTAATTTGGGAGGCCAGGCCGCTTACGGTTTCCAGAATAGTAACCAGGTCTCTGATAGAAATACGCTCGCGCAGCAGATTCTTGAGAACTTCGTGAACTTCACCCAGAGAAAGAATGTTGGGCACCAGGTCGTCAACCAGCGCCGGGTAGGCGTCTTTTAGATTGTCCAGTAAGTCTTTTACATCCTGCCGGTTTAGAATTTCCGGCGCGTGCAGCTTAACGACCTCGGTCAGGTGAGTAGCTACCACCGATGCCGGGTCTACCACCGTGTATCCCAGGGTTTCGGCGCGTTCTTTATGGGCCGGGTCAATCCACACGGCGGGCAGCCCAAAAGCGGGTTCGGTGGTAGCAACACCCTGTATTTGCTCGGCTACGGGGCCGGCGGCCATGGCCATATATTGGCCGGGCATCAGGTTGCCGCGGGCCACTTCTGCGCCGCGCAGTTTAATGGTGTAGACAGTGGGGGGTTGTTGCAGGTTATCTCTGATGCGAATTTTGGGTAAAATGAAGCCCATTTCCATGGCAATTTGGCGGCGTATCATGGTAATTCTATCAAGCAAGCCGGCTGTGGCACCGGGTTCAACCAGTGGGATCAGGCCGTAACCAATCTCTACTTCCAGGGCATCAACCTGAAGCAGGTTGGTAAACGATTCCGGTTCGGCCAGGGCTGGGGGCTTGGCCGCCTGTTTTTGTTCTTCGATAATCCGTTGTTCCTCAATTTCGGCAGTCTGTTCTTTGTTTACAAAATAGGCGACCAGCCCAATACCAATCCCCATCAGGATAAACGGAATTTTAGGCAGGCCGGGAACCAGGGCAAAGCCAAACAACATCACCATGACAATCATCAGCGCCCGGGGTTTACTGGTAATCTGGGCGACGACATCGGCCCCCATACTATCTTCGGAAGCAGTACGGGTAACAATGATTCCGGTGGCGGTGCTAATGAGCAGCGCCGGAATTTGGGTAACCAGGCCGTCACCCACAGTGAGCAACGTGTAGGTTTGCAGCGCTTCCGTCAGGGTCATATTCAACTGAATCATTCCGATGATAAAACCACCGATGATGTTGACCATCACAATAATCACCCCGGCAATGGCGTCCCCTTTAACAAATTTACTGGCGCCGTCCATGGCCCCGTAAAAGTCTGCCTCGTTTTCAATCATTTTACGGCGGGTTCGAGCGTCGTCTTCCGAGATTAGTCCGGCGTTCAGGTCGGCGTCGATGCTCATCTGCTTACCGGGCATAGCGTCCAGCGTAAAACGCGCCCCGACCTCGGCCACGCGGCCGGCACCGTTGGTGATAACAATAAACTGGATGACCATCAAAATCAGGAACACGACAATACCCACAATGTAGTTGCCGCCTACCACAAAGTTTCCAAAAGCGTTGATAACATTTCCGGCATAGCCTTCCAGCAAAATCAAACGTGTGCTGGAGACATTAAGCGCCAATCTAAACAGGGTTAAAATGAGCAGAAACGATGGAAACACCGAGAAATCGAGGGGTCTTTCAATGTAGAGTGAAACCAACACAATAGTGACGGCCACCGAAATATTGAACGCCAGCAAAACATCCAGCATTGCGGGCGGTATGGGGATAATCATCATGGCCACAATGGCAATGACAGAAACGGCCAGCACTATATCGCTGTTGCTTAATAATCGGCGCAGTATTGATTTTGGGGCTGTAGTGGTGCTAACAGACATTTTTTCTCTTTTTTACCCCCCCGATTCGGGGGGAAGTTAAGTCCTCCCCCCCTGTTGAGGGGGGTAAATAGTTACAAGAGCTTTAAGATTTTATGCGATAGACAAAGGCCAGTACTTCGGCCACAGCCTGGAACAGGTCAGATGGAATACTGTGACCAATTTCAACATTCTTAAACAAATTACGGGCCAGGGGTTTGTTTTCTACCAGCGGCACGTTGTTTTCCCGGGCTTGTTCTTTAATTCGCTGCGCAACAAGACGCTGCCCTTTGGCAACTACCTGCGGCGCTTGCATTTTTCCTTGTTCGTAGCGCAGGGCTACGGCAAAGTGGGTGGGGTTGGTAATGACCACATCGGCTTCCGGAACGGCGGCCATCATTCTGCTTAAAGCCAGTTGGCGCTGGCGGGCTCGGATACGGTTTTTCAGTTGCGGATTTTCATACTGCTTCATTTCGTCTTTGACTTCCTGTTTAGTCATCCGCAAGCTTTTTTCGTGCTCGTAACGCTGATAAACGTAATCAAGGGCGGCAATAACCACCATAATCATGGCTACTCTAAAACCAACCTCTATGCCTAACTGAGCTAACGCAACAACCCCCTCTGAAAGAGGCATCCGGCTGGTAACGAGAACAAGCGGGTAATTATCTCGAAGAGTTATGTAAACTACTCCGCCGATAATCAATACTTTGATAATCGATTTTATTAAATCAACGATTCCCCGCAACGAAAAGAGCCGCTTGAGACCGGTCATCGGGTTGATTTTATTCAGGTCGGGCTTAAGCGTTTTCCCGCTAAACAGCAACCCCACCTGAAGCATATTGGCAACTATGGCTACAACTAACAGCGGAATTACAAATGGAGCCAAGGTCCACACCATGGCCGCGCCTATGGCCATCGTCCCGGCAAATATTTCTTCTACCGTCAGGTCTGCTGTTGGTAAATTAGAAAAGGCACGGCGCATCACGGTGGTTAACCCGGTAAAAAAACGGCTGCCGGTAATACTAAATAACCAAAATGCCATCAACATCAACGCTGCCGAGTTGATTTCCACACTCTTGGCAACCTGTCCCTTTTGGCGGGCTTCCTGCCTCCTGCGGGGAGTGGCGGCTTCGGTTCTGTCATCCATTGCGGGTGTCCCTTAATAAACCTACGGGTTAACTACGGCTAAAATAAACGTGCCCATATTTAAAAATAACTCGCTAATAACCGGCAGGGTGATGCTCATTGTTATTGCCAAAGTGATAAACCCTAACCCTACCTTAAGCGGTAATCCCACAAAGAAAACCTGTATTTGGGGGACGGCTCTGGCAACCAGGCCCAGCCCCAAATCTGTCAGGAGCAGGGTGCCAACCACCGGCAGGGCCAGCGTTACCCCAACCACAAAAGTTTGGTTAAAAATTAAAATCAAACGCTCTACTGAAACCTCTGTTAAAACAAAAGTGCCCAGCGGTACCAGTTCAAACGTGTAAACCAGCGTGCGTAAAAGCAAATGATGGGCATCAATGGATAGAAAAAGGGCGATAGCTACCACGGAGTAAAATTGATTAAGGGCCGATGATGAAACATTTGTAAATGGGTCTAACAAGCTGGCTGCTCTAAACCCGGTTTGGATGCCCATCATATTGGCGGCTACTCCTACGGCGGTAAAAGTCAGGTTACCCACAAAACCTATCACTACTCCAATTAAAATTTCCTGGGCAACAATGAGAATAAACGATAGCAAGTCGGGGGGGATATCTATTAAATGGGCATCCGGCAGAGGTAAAATAATTAAAGACAGCAGCGCTGCAAATCCAATTTTTGCCATCTTTGGTACAGCCTTGTTGCTAAAAAGAGGAGCTGTCATCAAAACAGCTAAAATCCTGGCAAAAACCAAAAATAAATTTAGAAGCTGCAACGTCGTTGGCATACTTGTTTCCCAACGGCGGCTCGTTTAAGAGCCAAAACCTCAACCTGAAGAGAATTCTCGATAGTTCTCAAAATGAGCACATTTATTTTATATCACATCGCAAGAAAAGTGTCAGTAAAGTTCGTGTCAAGGGCGCATAAAATTAACGTAAAGAGGCTAAAGCTTATTGAAAAACTGCCGAAAGTAACACATAGAGAGCGTAACAAAACCTACAGAGAATTATGGCTCAACGCAGAATTGAGGGGTAAATGCAATGGGTAGGTCGGGTTGAGGTACGAAACCCGACAATCTTGGGCTGATTGGGTTGGGTTTCATTCTTCAACCCAACCTACCCCTCGAATCTACGTTGAACCAGAATTATTTAGTTTTTTGGACTATCTCAACCACAAAGAGGGAGAAACTCAAATTACTGAAAGCTCCGCAGAAATAGCCTGCCTGCCTTATCGTCAACGAAGGGGCAACGAATAAACGAATGAAGGGGCGCTATTCGTTGCCCCTTCGTTGACGGTTTTGGCCGCATCTCCGGTTGTGCGAAGTTTTCAGCAAATTATCAAGTTCCTAAAACAAGCGGACTCTTATTCGATCTTTTTTATCGCGACTACCCCAAATTATTAGATACACATTTTGTCAGGGAAACAATGCTTAAATTAACAATCGACATCCTGCAGCCGGGTATGGTTTTGGGAAAACCCATCACAGATAATCGTGGCCGCACCCTGCTACGCCAGGGTATAGCGTTAACCGACGATTATATATCTGTCCTTAAACAACGAGATATTGCCGAAGTTTTTGTTCTTACAGAGGATGCAAACGATGTTGTTGTTGATTCTCTGCTGTCAGAAGAAACTCACCATCAGGCTCAGCAAGCCGTGGCCCAGATTTTTGCTATGGTCCGGCAACTGGCGGAAGAGTTCACTAAAACAGAAAAAAGGCCGGTTGACGAGATGCCGGCAGACAGTGAAGTAGTAGAGCATCTCCGTTTCAGCCCCAACTTTGAACAATTGGAAACGACATCAAAAACCATCCTGAATGAGCTCTTGAAGCGAAATTCGCTTAAAGGCAGTTTGAGCCAAATTAGAAGCCGCAGCAAAGAGCTGTTTAGCCACTCGGTAAATGTGGCAGCTACGGCCATACTAATTGGCCAGGCGTTGAAACTGTCCGGCAGAGACCTGGAGCGATTAGGTACAGCTTGTCTGTTACACGACATTGGAAAAATATTTTTTGAACCGGCTCTTACAAAATTTAATGAGCAGTCTCCGCCGTCTGCCCGGCATTTAAAACTCAGAGACCACACCCGGCTGGGATACGAGCTACTGCGCAGCCGCGACTCCGGCGACGTAATGGTAAACCACTCAATTTTGAGCCACCACGAACGGCAGGACGGCAAAGGATATCCCAGAGGGCTGCGCGGTACCAACACAGTTGAACGCCCTCGTTTTGACCGGGAGTCTATCTTGCTCATTACAGAAATTGTTTCTGTTGCGGATGTATATGATATTCTCAGCCGCAGCTCCCCCCACCGGCCCCAACTTACTGCCCGGCAAATAGCCGCTACCATGCGCCGGCTAACAGGAACATTTCTTAACAAGGAAATTGTGAATATTTTCCTGTTAATGTTGCCCGTTCTGCCGGCGGGCATTAATATCATTGTACGAACAGGACGCTACGCAAACTACAAAGGCGTGGTGACGCAGGCAAATAAGGAGATTCCGGATCGCCCAACGGTTCGGTTACTAAACAATCCGGCCGGAGGCCCAATTACCCCCATTCACCTGAAACTGGCGTCTAAAGAAGATGTAATTGTAGAGGCAACCTTTTAACAATGACTACCTCTCCGTTTCATTGCGCAAACTGCAAAAAAAATCAGCCCTATGGCGTGTCATTTTGCCCCCACTGTGGCCATCCGCAAGGAAGCAACACAAACACGTTGTGGATGGGTGATCGGCGGCTGGTGACCATTATATTTGCCGACCTTGCTTCCTTTACCGCCACCAGCGAAAAAGCCGATCCGGAAGATGTTATTGACATGCTCAACTATGTGTTTAACCGGCTGGCCGCCGAATATGAACCCGAAGGAGGCTATCTTGACAAAATCGTAGGTGATCAGCTTATGATTTTGTTTGGCGCTCCCCGCGCCCACGAGGATGACCCGGCGCGAGCCGTACGGGTTGCCCTGGGAATGGCCGCGGCCATGGAAGAACTGGCCCCGGAAATGCGCAAAAAAGTAGGACATGCCTTTAAGTTAAATATTGGCATTAATACCGGCACTGTGGTTTGGGGGCGAATGGGCCCGGCCGGACGGATGGCATCGACCGTTATTGGCGATCATGTTAACCTGGCCAGCCGGCTGGAACACTTTGCTACCAATGGCCAAATCATTGTCTCAGATGCCGTTTATTCACTCACCCAACGATATTTTGACTACGAGATACTGGACCCCATAAAAGTAAAAGGGAAAACCAACCCTATTTCCATTTATATGCCTACCGGCCCCAAACAAGCGGTTCAGGCCAAGAAATCTTCCAGAGAAAAACGAACACCCCTGGTAGAACGAGATAAAGAACAGCAAACATTGCATGCCCATTTATCATACGCCGTTTCGGGGCAAGGGCGCATTGTCCTCATTAATGGCGAAGCCGGCATGGGCAAAAGCCGGCTGTTAGCCGAATTTTTGCGAGAACTTGAAAATTACCGCTTTGAAAACACACCAACCATTTTACAAACATACGGAGGTATGGGCTCAAGCAGCACTTATTCTCCTCTAAAAGAATTCCTGGCCCAACTTTTTAGCATTAAAGCTGAAGACTCTCAAATGATGCAGCGCCGGAAAATAGAAGACCGGGCACGCATGTTAGGCTTTACAGATAAAGATTTTATTCCCCTAATGGGGTACCTGATGGGCTGGTACCAGGGAGACGAGCGGTTAACCGACATTGAAAAAAATATTGAACGCTTGCGAATACCGGCCATAAAAACCGCAGCTATTCTCACTTTAAAGCAATCTTCCCGCCGCCCGCTCATCATCACCATTGATAATTTGCAATGGGCAGATACCAACTCGTTAGAATGGCTAAAATTACTTGGGGCAACGGTATCAAGCCCACAGCACAGAAACACCGCCTACGATCTATTGATTCTGGCAGCTACACGCCCGCAAATAGAAATTCCGCTGGAGACATTTCAGGCCAAAGAAATTGTTTTGCTGCAACCTCTCAGTACCCCCGCCCGGCGCGATATGATTCTCAGCCTGCTTCCCGGCGGAGAACTCCCTTCGTCATTGGTGGACCGGCTTATCCACGAATCCGGAGGTAATCCCTTTTATCTGGAGGAGGCGGCCCGCGGGTTGGTGCAATCAGAGCAGCTTATCAGGCGAAGAGGGCAGTGGTACCTGACCAAATCAATTGACCAGATTTACATCCCCCACAGTATCGAAGGCCAGGTAATGGCTCACCTGGATATGCTGGATAATATTTCCCGAATGGTGCTGCAGCACGCATCGGTTATTGGCATGAACTTTAACTACAACCTGTTGCAGGCAATTACCCCGGTGGCTGAGTTTGATCGGGCGATTGAAAACCTGAAACAGCGGGCATTAATCACCGAGTTGATTGAAGAAAATGACGAGGAAGGCGAACCTGAGAGGCACTTCACTTTTTTGCAAATGGTGGTGCGCGAGGTAGCCTACCGCAGCATGTTAAAAAAGTCGCGCCGCGATTTACACGAGCAAATTATCCAACTTACCGAATCCGATGAGCCTGTCGTGGACTACGATGAAGAAAGTGTTGAGGCTCTGGCCCGTCACTACATGGCCGGCGGCAGTGAGGAGAAAATAGTTATTTACAACTGGTTGGTAGGGCAAAAAGCGCTGGATAATTTTAATTTTGGCGATGCCTGCCAACATCTGCAAGTGGCTGCAAACGCCCTGAAAGAAGTGGCCGAGCCTGACCCCAATACATCTTTACAGGTGCTTAACGCTTTGGGCGATGCCAACACCTTTGTGGGTAAATTTGACCAGGCCGCAAGCTGTTATCAGCTGGTTTGGGAAATGGTAAAAAATAACCCAAAAGAACTGGTTAAACTATACTACAGAATTGGCCGGTTGAATTTTTATCAGGGCAATCTGGAAGCTGCCGCTCAAAGTTATCAATATGCAGAAAATATAGCCAAAGAACGCCCGGATTTGTTGGCTCAAATGGAGGCCGATACCAGATTAATGTACGATTTGATTTAGGGCCGGCAGCCTAATTTAAACTCACCGCACCATTTGGGGTATTAGCTCAAACAACCGGGCCGCAAACTCTACCAGTTGTTGCAACATCCACGGGCCAAAGAAAATGAGTACTGCTCCAAAGGCCACAAATTTGGGCACAAAGGTAAGCGTCATTTCATTAATTTGGGTCATTGCCTGAAACAGAGCAATGACCAGCCCCACCAGCAAACTAACCCCAAGCATAGGCAGCGCCACCATAAACGCTATCATCATGGCCTCATTGGCCAGCCCCATCACAAAGCTTTCAGTCATGTTAAGCGCTCCTAGCCCCCGCCAAAGCTCACCACCAGCGACCGCACAATTAGATGCCAGCCATCTACCATTACAAACAACAGCAGTTTAAATGGCAGCGAAATGAGGGACGGCGGCAGCATCATCATCCCCATAGACATTAACGCGCTGGCCACAACCATATCAATGATTAAAAACGGAATAAAAATCAGCAGCCCCATCTGAAATGCTGTCTTTAATTCGCTGATGATAAACGAAGGGATAAGCACATAGGTTGGCACATCAGCGGGGGTTTCGGGCCGGGGCAGGTCGGCCAGATGAACAAACAGGGCAATATCACGTTCCCGCGTTTGCTCAAAGAGAAAATCTCTAACATAGCCAACGCTTATTTCGGTAGCGGTTTCCTGCGAAATTTCCCCACTCAGGTAGGGTTGAAGCGCCCCTTGATTAATATTATTCCAGGTGGGAGCCATGACAAAAAATGTAAGGAAAAGAGATAGCCCAAGAATTACCTGATTGGGGGGTACTTGCGGGGCAGCCATTGCCGTGCGCACAAAAGACAACACAATCACAATCCTGGTAAAGGCTGTAACCATCATCAGGAAGGCAGGAGCCAAACTTAAAAGGGTGATAAGGATAATTATTTGTATCCCGCTGCTAACCACCTGTGGGTCATTGGGGTCGGTTACTTCTACCCCTAATTGAAAGTTTGGTGACTGATTAGAAAGCTCGCCGGCGCAGCCGGCCAGCAAAAGGGCCAGGGTAATGATAACAACCATGCCAAATAATCGCCGTTGCGGCTTAATCATGTTCATTTGCCCACCGATTTATGAATGTTGCGAATACCTGTTCGCAGGTCGTCCACAGCAGATTGCCAACTGGAGCTGTACTCTACCGCGTTTTCAAGGTCTAGCGGCGGCAGTGGGGGGAGAGGTCGTTCCTCTTCAAGCTCTTGTGGCCGTTCCTTTGGCGGCAATGGTAGAAATTCCGGTGGGGATTGTTGTGTTACCGGAGCTTCTTCCGGAGTTTGCTGGTGTGAATCAAGCGCCGCTTCAAAGGCGGCGGTGTTCTCCTCCGGCAGGGGAATGGCGGCGTCGGCCAATTCCGCCAACACAGAAATTTGATGATCCGTTGCCCCAAGAAGCAATGTTTTCTCGCCAATTACAACCAGGTGCAGCGAGCGCCCCGGAGCCAGGCCGGTAGTTTCCAACACATTTATGGTTGCCCCGCCGGCGCTCAAGTTGTTGGATTTGTTCTTTTGCAACCAGCGCAGGCCATGCATGGCAATGTAAACCAGGCCCAAAACCAGGCCCAGTTTCAAAACCAGATCGATGCTCATTTCAACACCGGACCGTTCGTCATCTCCCACATCCAGCAGCGAAACATTCTCCGGGTCGTATTCAGCCAGGAAGGCTTCGTTTTTGGCAGAATCTGCGGGTGTACCTTGCTCGGCCTCTGCCTGGGAGACAGGTTCCGGCGGCAGGGTATTGGCGGGGAGGGCAGGTAATGCTAATTGCTTTGACAGTAACAACAGTGCTGCGCCAATGACCGCAATAACGGCCCACCAGACCGGATTTAATTTTCCACGCTGCAATCCCTTTAAGTTAAACATTGCCGCCTATCTTAGTGAGTTAATTCGCTGCGCCGGGGGCAGCACATCGGTAATACGAACCCCAAAACGGTCATCTAAAACAACCACTTCGCCGCGGGCAATCATTTTGTCGTTAACCAGCACATCTACCGGTTCGCCGGCCAGTTTTTCCAGCTCTACCACTGAACCGGGGCCAAGGTGCAGGATCTCTTCAATATTCATCTTTGTGCGCCCAAGCTCAACCGTAATCTGTAACGTTACCCCCAATAGCAAATCCAGGTTTGAGGGTGTCACCGCCGGCCCGGTATTTTCCAGAGGGGCAAACTGAACAGGTCGAGCTGTTACATCAGTTCTTGGGCCGGGGTCCGGCATCATCATTGGATCCGGGGCAGCGACAGGGGCAGAGGCCGGAGAAGCGAGAGGTGGGGTGGGAAAGGCGGGGCTTACCGCTGGTGTTGGCCCTTGCCCAAGCCCCGCCGGCAAATCATCCAGGGTTAAGGGTTGGTTAGCGGGGGGAGGCGAGGGTATAGGGTCGCTTGAGGTCCCCGTTACCGCAGCTAATTCTTCTGGGCTTATTGCTAAATCATCCATCGCCTAAACTTCCTCCAATACTTTTGTTATTTGCACCGCCATATGGCTTCCTGTTAAACCTGGATGCCCTATGTATCTTTTCCGCTTGCCAACTAATATCGGTAAGGGGCGGTCAACAACTGTGTTAAGCACAAGAACATCTCCCGTTTGAATGTGAAGCAAATCCTCAAATTGCACGGTGGTTTCACCAAGCAACACCGATACAGATACCGAGGTTTGTTTTAAGTGCTCTTTAAGTCCTTGTTGATGCGCCCCGGCTTCTCTGCTTTCTCCGGCCACCCAGGTATGGGGGCTAAGTTCTGACACAATGGGTTTTAGCACAGAATAGGGAATACAGATGCTCATCATCCCGTTATTCTCTCTAATTTTGGTTTCAAACCCCAGGAAAATTGCTGCATCTGAGGGAAGCGCAACCTGAACAAATTCGGGGTTAAGGGTTATCTCCTCTATCCCCATTTCCAGCTCAATTACATTATGCCACGCTTCTTGCAACCCATCTGAAAAATATTGAATGAACCCAAGTATTAACGATTGTTCAATATCCGTAACCTGATGATCCTCCAGGCTTTCGCCAAAGCCACCCAACAGCCGGTCAATGGCTATGGTGGCAATAGAAGCGTCTAACGTTAACAATATTCGCCCCGGTAAAGGTTCTGCTTTAATTACGGCCGCTACAGAGGAGGCCGGTATATTTTGCAAAAAATCGGCAAAACTACCCTGCTCAATATGGACACAGGCTAAGTGCACTGTGGCCCGCAGGTAGGCGGCTAAGGTCGAACTGACCCGGCGGGCAAAATTCTCGTGAATCATTTGCAGGGTACGAATTTGCTCTTTAGAGAACTTGTCGGGAGAGCGAAAATCGTACGTGCGCACCGTACCAATGAAACGATTTGGGCCACCAGGGACGCCGCCCCCCATCTGCGCGGATACCGGTTCGTCTCCGGACGGCAATATGGACAGGAGAGCATCTATCTCTTTTTGTGACAGGGTTTTTTCGTCAGCCATAATTACAGTTTATTGCACCACAAAACTGGTAAAATACACGTTTGTTACACCCTGATATCCCAGCGCGTCATTAATGGCGGTTTTCAGCTCATCTTTAAGTTCTTGTTTTCCCTCGACCGTTGCTATTTCATTAAAGGACTTACTGGAAAGTTTTGTGGTAACAATGTCATCAATAATTGGCCGGCGGGCGTCTATCAGCTTTAAAAAATCTTCGTCAGCCTGGTCTCGCTCTTCTTCTTCCAACTCATAGTAGTTTTCTGCCAAAGGCCACAGTTCTAATACAATGGCGGCTTGCAGATAACGTAACCCCCCCGGTTCGGCCAGGTTCACCACTTTGTTATCCAGTTCGTACATTATGCCGGGAGGGTTCTGTAAATTACTGGCTGGTTGAGCCTGGGAATCACCGTCTTGCGGGGTCGTGGTTCCCTTGGGCAGCCCTTCCCCGTCTTGCCCGGGCATCAGGTCCCCTTCTATGTCAGAAGCGGCCGTAGCTTCATCCGTTTCCAATTTTACGTAAAATGGTTTCCACCATGATTCGGGCGCAAACAAGATATATCCAACTACTCCGGCCACACCCAACAACAGTAAAACCAATACAACCGGTATAATAATTTTTGGGCTGAACAATCTCTTCATAGGTCTCTCTTTCTAAAAGGCCTTTATGATGGCGGCAATGACAGTGAGAGGTTACGAGACTCTCCGGGATAAATGATAATAATATCCACGCGTCGATTTAGAGCGCGGTTAGAGCGGGTATCGTTAGGAGCAACCGGTCTGAACTCTGCGTTTCCGGCGGCGGTTAAGCGTTTGGGGGCAATGCCCCCCTCGTCTGATAAGTAGCGCACAACCGATACGGCTCGCAATACCGACAGTTCCCAGTTGGTGGGATAGAGGGGGCTGTTGGTGGGAATATTATCGGTATGCCCTTCTACTCTTACATTGTTATCAATGGGTTCCAGAAGTTCTATAACTTTGTCAATAACCTTTAACACGTCGGGGCGCAGGTTGGTTTCACCCGGTTCAAAAATCAATTTTTCAGACAGGCTGATGATAATGCCTTCCAGGGTCATATTGATACTAATATCACCCTGCACGTCAAGCTCCTGGGCAAATGTCGCCAGTTCGCTGCTGATTCTAATAAAATCGCGGCGCTTGGGAGGCAGGTTGTCAAAGAACAGTGGGGCTGACGTGCCTGACTGAGCTGCAGCGGTATCTGCGCTACTTTGAATTACAGCGCCGGAAGGAGCTGGAGAGGCCCCGTTAAATGCAACCCGTAATGACAACGCGATTTTCTGAAAGTTTTGCAAATCGGTATTGGCCATAGCGTACAAAACCACAAAGAACACCAACAACAGCGTCACCAGATCGCCGTAGGTAAGCAGCCAGCCTTCGCAGGTAGGACATTCTTCCTCGGTTTGCTTTCGTCGGGCCATGGCTTATTCCTCGCCGGCAGCAGTTACGCCGCCGCCATCTCCTTCGCCCTGCCCCCTGAGTTTAGGCGTAAGGAACGATTCTAACTTTTCGCGCACAATGCGCGGGTTTTCGCCCGCCTGAACAGCCAGAATACCTTCAACCATCACCTCGCGGGCAACCATTTCTCGTTTGTCTCTTTGTTTTAATTTATTGCCCAGGGGATTAAAGAATAGGTTTGCCAGCAAAACCCCATAAAGTGTGGTGGTAAACGCCACGGCAATCGAAGGGCCAAGGGTCGATGGGTCTGACAGGTTGCGGAGTACGCCAATCAAGCCCATCACGGTGCCAACCATGCCCATGGCCGGAGCCAGCCCCCCCATAGTTTCTAGCATTGCCGACCCCACGTTGTGCCGGCGGCCAACCAGGTCGTTGTCTATCTCCAACACCTCACGCACCAGGGCGGGGTCCATGCCATCAACAACCAGCATAATTCCCTTTTTTGCAAAATCGTCGTCAATGCCCTCCACCTCTTCTTCTAAAGAAAGCAACCCTTCCCGGCGGGCCCGGTCTGCCAGATTTACAAACAGGTCTATCTTTGCTTGCGGGTCCGATGTATCGGCTTTGAAGGTTTGCATAAAAAGAGCCGGTAGCTTCATAAACGCATCTATGGGATAGGCTATCATGGTGGCCCCAATGGTACCGCCCACCACAATAATAATAGCCCCCAGGTTAAATAAAGAAGCGGGGTTATTGCCATCAATTAATAATGAGACGATCATTGCCCCAAATGCCACAACCAATCCCAGTACTGTTGCAAGTTCCATAGATTATTCCTCACTTTCAATAATCTGTGGTTTAAAACGAACCTTTTGACGATAATCGATAACAGCATTGACGATTACGTCCGCAGGTTCCTTGACAATAATCTTGTTGCCGGTAATTAAGGTAATGATGGTATCGGGGGTAGCCTCTACAAATTCAATCATATCGGCGTTGACCCAAAATTCGCTATCATTTAAGCGAGTTACTTTGATCATTGATATCCTCATTATCATTTGGATGCATTTTATTTGAGTCGAAGCGGGGAAGGAAGATGTGGGAAACACCCCCCAGGCCCCCCGGCCTGCGGCGCTTTTCGACTTGTTTGAAACACACCCTTATCATTTAATAGAGGCGGGAGGGGCTTGAGAGGTGGTTCCCTCCACCTTCCGGATTTTGTTAATAATGTACATCTGGGGCAAAATACAACACCCAAACAGACAACACAAGAGTTTTTGACCCTCGCACCTGTCAATATAACATCTTGAGGCCGGATAGTCAGTAAAAGCCGCGTGAAGGGGCCATAAAATTTACGTAAAAGGAAATAAATTATGGCTGCCTTTACGCAACATTGACGGTTGCTTCACGCCAATTTTACTGAAACTTGGGGGCAGACGTGTTATATTTTTTTCATCTATAATTTGTAAAAGCGCAAAACCTGCAATCACTATGACTACCCACAGTATCGAACAAATCAACGGCAAACCAACGACTCCGGCGGAGGGCGTTTTATCAAATCCGCCGGCAATTACGCCGTCCTGGCCACCGGCTTGAACCACCCCGAAATCTTC
>CAYWSS010000032.1:0-17211 GCA_964460505.1 uncultured Caldilineaceae bacterium
AGGAGGGAATTGTCAGTGTCCGGCTCGCGGCGCTCGCTTCCTCTCTCGCGTCCCCCCTTGTGACCCCGCCACAGGGTGGCGTAGATGCCGTTGGCAGCCACCAGTTGATTGTGGGTGCCGTACTCCTTAAGTTGACCCCGTTCCAGAACAAAAATGCGGTGGGCGTTGCGCACGGTAGACAGGCGGTGGGCAATGACAATGGTGGTGCGCCCCACGGCAATGCGCTCCATTGAGCGTTGAATGGCCGCTTCGGTTTCGTTGTCTACGGAGGAGGTGGCCTCGTCCAGAATAAGCACAGGCGGGTTTTTGAGCACGGCCCGGGCAATGGAAATTCGCTGGCGCTGCCCGCCGGACAGCTTTTGGCCTCGTTCGCCCACAATGGTGTCGTACCCCTGCGGCAGAGCCAAAATAAAATCGTGAGCCTCGGCAATTTTTGCCGCCTCAATGATTTTCTCCAGCGGGGCGGCAAAGGTGCCGTAAGCAATATTTTCCCGCACCGTACCGTGGAACAGAAAAACATCCTGGCTAACTAACCCAATGGCTCCACGCAAATCGGCCAACTTCAAATCGCGGATATCCTGTCCGTCCAGGCACACGCGTCCCGCCTTTACATCGTAAAAACGCAACAGCAGTTTGATGACCGTGCTTTTCCCCGCGCCGGTAGCGCCCACAATGGCCACCGTTTCCCCTGCCGGAATGTGCAGCGACAAATTGTCGATGATCGGTGGAAGCTTGTTGAGGTTAAAGAGTTCCTGCGGTTGGGCAAGTTTTGAGTTTTGAAACTCACTCAACTCACCCAATTCGTTGTAGTGAAAACTGACATTATCCAGCATCACCTGGCCACAAACCTGCCCAACCGGCAGCAATTTGTTTCCCTCGATAATTTGGGGCTGGGTATCCAGCAGGTTCAGCACCCGCGCGGTAGAGGCCATAGCCCGCTGGTATTGATCCAGCATCCGGCCCAGGCCGGTTAGCGGCCACAGCAGCCGTTGGGTCATAAATACCAGCACGCTGTAGGCCCCCACATTAAGATCGCCGTTGATGGCCAACTGGCCGCCGTACACCAAAATGGCGATAAACCCGGCCATAATTGCCATCCGAATGAGCGGCACAAAGGCGGAACTGAGCGCAATGGCCCGCCGGTTGGCTTGCTGGTACCGGTTGCTTTCGCGCTCAATTTGTTCAACTTCGTAATCTTCGGCGGTGAAACTTTTGATGGTGGCAATGCCGCCCAGATTGTTGGCCAATTGCCCGTTGAGCATGCCCACATGCTCTCGTACTTCGGCGTAGCGGGGCGCCAGCTTCTTTTGAAACCAGAGCGATCCCCAGATAATGACCGGCATAGGCAGCATGGCCATCCAGGCCACGCCGGGTACAATGGCAAAAAATACGCCGCCCACGACCAAAATAGTAGTAATAAGTTGGATAATCTCGTTGGCGCCGGTATCCAGAAAACGCTCCAACTGGTTGATGTCATTGTTGAGAATGGCCATCAGGCCGCCGGTGCTGCGCTCCTCAAAATAGGCCATTTCCAACCCTTGCACGTGGCCGTAGGCATCAAGCCGAAGCTCATGTTGAATGGTTTGGGCCAGGTTGCGCCACTCGACAGCAAAGGCGTATTCAAAGATTGATTCCAGCACCCAAACGATCACTGTAATTGCGGCCAGCGCCCACAGTTGGGTTATAACATTGGAAATGCCCAATTGCGCCACAAACGAGTTTTGCTGCGACACCACAATATCGACCGCCGCGCCAATAAGAAGCGGCGGCGCCAGATCGAATAATCTATTTAGAATGGAGTAGGCGGTTGCCTGGATAAGCTGCCGCTGGTGGCGGCGGGCATAGCGCAGCAGCCGGATGAGCGGGTGTTGTTTAGTAGCCTGTCCAGGAACTGCCGCTGCCAACGTATTCGTCACGGGTTATTTTTCCATTAGTAATTTCAACAACGCGGGGTACGCGCCGGGCCAGATCTTTGTCGTGAGTCACCATCAACATAGATTTGCCGGCCTCAACCAACTGGTTGAACAGATTAAATACGTCCATAGCAGTGCGGGTGTCCAGATTTCCGGTAGGTTCGTCGGCCACCAACAGGGGCGGGTCGTTGGCCAGGGCGCGGGCAATGGCGGCCCGCTGCTGCTGTCCGCCGGAAACCATGCTGGGCAGCTTGTGGGCCTGATCAGTCAGGTCTACTTGTTCCAGCAGGTGCATGGCTCGCTCCCGCCGTTCCTTGGAGGTGTATTTGTTGGCAAAATCCATCGGCAAAATTACATTTTGCAGCAAACTGAGCGCGGGCAGCATCTGGAAAAATTGAAAGATGATGCCCACATGTTCGCCGCGCCAGGCGGCCATCTGGTTTTCGGACATTTTGTTCAGGTTACGTCCGGTAACAATGACCTCCCCCCCAGAGGGGCGATCGATGCCGGTAATCATGTTGAGCAGGGTCGATTTTCCGTTGCCGGAAGGGCCAACAATGGAGACAAATTCTCCATCTTTCACGTCAAACGAGATACCCTTGAGAATGGTCACTTCGCCATCGCCCACTTTAAAGCTTTTTACAACTTCCTGCACCCGGACGATATACTCGTATTCTTCGTCTTTATTACTGCCAAACATTCTATTAATTGCTCCTGAAGATGGTCAGGGTTAACATTTTGCTACGCCGCTAAATCTTTGGCAGCCCAAATTAAATTAACCTTGGGTTTGTACTTGTCCACATCGTACATCTCGTCAACATCAACGCTGTTAACGCCCTGGGTAACAATTTGCAAGTCGATATCTGTCAGGTTGTAGCGCTGTTTGTAGGCGGTCATCCGGCCGTATTTTTCTTTGCGCAGCAGCCGGGTGGCCCAAATGGCAAAATTGGTGGCTCCCAGCAAGTCCCGTCCATCGGGGGGACCGGTGCGCAGCAGGTAGGTGAGCGATTGCAGAAATACTTCCTCACCGGTCAGGTAACGTATCAGTTCTGCCACAACCATGCCGCTGCCGGCCAAACTGCTGCCGGTTTCAACCACTTCGTTTAGAGTAAATTCATCCCCGGACTGCGTGGCTTTGGCTTTTTCTTCCGTCATCAATTGCAACACCTGCGATTTGCTGCGCGGCGAAAGATGCGGCGTGTACTTGAGCATCTTTTCTTCCACAATCGAAGATCCATCGCTAACCAGCGTTACCGCGTAATTACTGGGATTAAGGGCCTTGTCTTGTTGAAGCAGCACTGCCAGTTTTTCAGGATCATAGGGGACCTCCGGAATGATAACCCGGTCGACGCCGGCCAGAAAACCGACCATCAGCGTGCTTAAACCGGAATTAACCCGGAAGGTCTCAATGACCACCAACTGTTCCCGTGAGCCGGCCAGCGAACGCAATTCGTGAATAAAGGCCACGCCGCGAGCCAGGCCGGTGCTAAAACCAATGGTGTAATCGGTGCCAAAAATATTGTTGTGGATGGTTTTGGGGATGGCAATCACAGGCACGCCCTCTTTACTGAGGTGAGCGGCGTAGCGCAGCATATCGTCATCGCCAATTACAATCAGGGCGCGGTAATTTAAACGCTCAACCACTTCTTTAATGTGGCCGGTCATGTCCTGGGTTTGCGCCCCGGCCACACGAGCAAATTCGGGAATATGGAATTGCGGGGTTTCCAGAGGATTAACCCGCGATGAGTGCAGAAATGAGCCGGAGGAGCGATCGATGCCCCGAACCATATTCTTGTTCAGTTCAATAAAGTTGTCGCCGTAGGTAGTGGGGTCGTGATAATCGTATTTAATTAACCCTTCCCAGCCTTTGCGGATACCAATGGGATCAAAGCCTTCGTCAATTGTTCGGAAAACCAGGCTCTTTAAGCACATATTCAGGCCGGGAACGTCGCCACCGCCCACTAAAATACCAACTCGCTTGCTAGTCATTTTTGTTAATTACTCCTCGGATAAAATGTTCGTAGTCAGATACGCAGCGCAGTGGGCCTTCGGTCGTCTAACGCCACTCCGCTTTCGCTTCGAGGCTGACTACGAACGGGTAATATTTCCTCGGAAAATAACCCCCTCCCCACGCTTTGCGTCCCCCGGCATTGGGAGAGGGAGTCATCGTAGCGGCGGGTGGGGGTCGGTTAAATTTTCATTCTCGGTGCCGTCCTATTGGGACTGTCCGGCTTCTCTGTATTTGCAAAGGTGGGGGGATTGAAGGCGTTCCCCCCATCTTATTGTAATATTTGTTGATTTCTTTTGTAACCATCCAACGAAGCTTCGCTCCAAACCGACAAGTAATTTATGCCTTACGGGTGAAAAAAACAGGCTCTTTGGGACTTTCCGTGCAATCGCCATAATTGGGCTGATACCCCTGCGACATATTGTGGCGCAGTAATAAGTGAGCCACTGAATGTGGGGGTGGGATTCCAAGTTGCATGGAATCTTCCAGAGAGCCAAAAAACACGGATAATTTTATTTATTTTCATCCGTGTTCCCTTGTCCCCGTGAGTCAAAATCTTGCCCCATCTGTAAAGAATTTTTGGGTTCAAGGATTTCACCCCCTCCAACCTTCCTGTGGTCGCCCTCACGAAGGGGGAGGGTTTTTGAGCTTCCCCCCGTAAACGGGGGGCGGCGGGGGTGAACGATTACATTTCTTTGGCCTGAAAACTGAGTGCTGCCGATTTAATTTATTGCCAGGACAACATTCTATCATCTACGCCGGCAAAGTTAAGCGAGAGATCATCCAACGCGCCGTTGGGAAACATGGGGTGCTGATCCGACCCGTCTGCATTCATGATCCAGATTTCCCACTGTCCGGTGCGGTCTGTAACAAAGGCAAGCCGGCTGCCGTCCGGCGACCAGACCGGCGCGGCGTTGTTCCAGCTAACGTTGGGCATGCTGGCACCTTGTGCCCGGGACATTGTTACAAAGCCTTCTTCGTTGGCGTAGGTTTTGTTGCCGGCGGCGGTGGCCTGGGCTACCACGCTCAACGGTGTTTTTGTCAGGCGCTGCCGGTTAGTGCCATCCATATTTATGGTGTGGATTTCCCAGTTGCCATCCTGATAGTAGGTAAAGGCCACTTTTGTGCCATCCGGCGAGATAGAAATTGCGCCGCGATCCCGGTCATCAAAACTAACCGGGCGGCTGGATTGGGTGGCGGCATTGTACAGCCCCATGCCTTTATCGCTGCGGAAAATGACCTCATTGGTGTCAGCCGGGTTGCCGCTGGGGGCGTAATTGTAGCGGGAGCCGGTTGACAGATCTTCAAATGTCTCTTCATTCAGGTTGATCTCGGCCAGCCACCAATGGGCATCTGCCGGAATGGTGAATTCCAGATAGCCGTCTTCCACTTTTACGCCACGGGCATTGCCGGGAATGTTGATGGGGGGCTTGCCCTTGGCAGCCCGTTTGGCTAACGTCGACAGGCTTACCTTGGTATGCTCCGGGTTGAGCCGCCCTCCATTCTGGTAATTAAAGGTTAATCGGGAGCCATCGGCGCTCCAGGCGGGGGATTTCATCTGGCGGCGGCTGCCAAACCAGCCCCGTTCGTTGGTGCCGTCCACGTTGATGGTAAAGATCTGGTACTCGGGGGCCCAGCGGGTAAAGGTAATTTGGGTGCCATCCGGCGAAAGCTGCGGGTCGATGCCATGCGTAACGCGTTGCAGGCCGGTGCCATCGGCATTAACCACGTAAATGTCGCCGGCATTCTGTGTTTGGAATACGAGCTTGCCGGGGCCATTGCCAACCACCGGACGTGGCCCCACGGCGACTGCAGTTGTAACTGCCTCACCACCGGCGGTGGGGGTAGATAACTCTACCCCATCAACTTTCCAGCGGCTGTTGTACTTGCCGGAGTGGACGATGACGGTTTGCCCGTTAGGTTGAAGCAGGGCTTCAACTTCGTAGGTTTCGCCGGGTTTCAGCCAGCCGGCACGGGTAATCTCGTAATCGCTGACCTCGCCCAACTCGTTTAACATGCCCTCAATGCGCAACCCGTCAACCACGTAAAATTGAAGGGCATCCGACAGATCCGGGCGGCTTAATGTGGTTAAAAAGCTCTTGGTTGCCGCCCGGGCCAGGATGGTGTTCAGATCTTCCTGGGCTTGCGCCGGCTTACCGGTAGCCGCAGAAAAGCCTATTACTATGCCTACAATCAAGGCCAAGTAAAATGCTGTTTTTTTCATAATTCACCTTCTAACAATGAATAATGCGTAATGAATAATGAGTAAAATTTATTCATTGACAATTGACAATTGATAATTGGTTACCGGGGTATTCCTGAATCGGCTTCGATGTCTACAAAGGTAGTCATACCCCATTTCAGACGGTCGGTGTTGCCGTTGGTAATGTCGATAATTACGGTGTAGGTGACATCGCCGGCCTTTGTTTCAGATTTGGGGGTGATTCTGTTGACTATACCTTCAAACTCTTCGCCGGGCAGGGCATCCACGCTGATGGAAACCTTGGCGCCGGGCTGCACGTCTACCACGTCGATTTCGGTCAGGTCGTCGGTTTCTATTTGCCAGATACCGGTATCGCCCAATGATATTGCCGGTGAGCCGGCTTGAGCTATTTCACCCTCTTCAACGGTTGTATTGCCTACAACACCATCAAACGGAGCGGTCAGTTGGGTTTTGTCAACTTGAACCTGCGCAGAGGTTACTTTGGCCTGGGCAACGTCAACCATAGCCTGATTGTATTCGACATTGGCTCCGGCTTTGTCGATGCCGGCCTGCGCTGCTTCCATGCCGGCCCTGGCCGCCTCAATGTTGGCTTTTTGGATCTCCACCTGAGCTTCGGCTTGCGCTATTTCTTCATCGGTGGCGCCGGCCAGTAATCTGTTCAGGTCGGCTTCAGTCCTGGCAACATCGGCCTGAGCTTGAGCAATTTGTTCGGGCGTGGAGCCGGCCTCCACTTTGGCCAAGGCAGCTTCGGCTTCGGCTACTCTGGCCCGGGCCGTGGCTATCTGCTCCGGTGTGGCTCCGTTGACCAGCTTATCATAATCGGCCTGGGCTGCTTCAAAAGCCAGGGTTGCTTTTTCCAGAGCAATGCCGGTAATCAGCACATCGTCCGGGTCGCCGTAACGCACTTTGTCATAGGTACTTTGCGCTTCACGAACATCGCTCTGAGTTTGGAGCAGCCTGGCGCCGGCAGCTTGCAAGTCTTCCTCTCTGGCCTCGGCCAGGACCTCATTCAGTTGGGCATTGGCGGTTTGAACGGCGGCCTCGGCCTGGGCAATATCTTCGGCGGTAGGGCCAATTACCACTTGAGCCAGAATAGCGGCGGCTTTAGCCAGGCCGGCCTCCGATTGAGCAATTTCTTCTTCTGTGGGGCCTGCCTTTACCCTGGCCAGGTTGGCTTCAACCTCGGCCAAAGCGGCGGTGGCCGAGATTAAATTCGCTTCGGCCTGCGTCATCCCCGCTTCGGCTTCACCCACCCCAACCTCGGCGCTGGTTAACAGGGATTTTGCAGAAACAGCGTTGGCTTCGGCGTCGGCTACCTGGGTCTGCTGAACCGAGTCGTCTAACCGGGCAATGACGGTGCCTTTCTCAACCGCATCTCCCTCTTTTACTTCAACGGAAACGACGCGCCCCCCAATTTCAAAAGCCAGGTCAGCTTTTTGAATAGGGTACACAAATGCTTCCGCAGACACAACGTTGGGTTGCTGAATAGCGCCGGCCTCTACGGGTTCCGGGGTGGGGGTTTCTTCGGATGAGCATGCGGCGATTGCTCCCATCGCCAGGACTAGTACAAGGACTGTGATAATGGATTTATCCCTCATTCTGTTTGTTCTCCTTAATTTCGTAATTTCGCCGGGTAAGCAAAATAAGGTTACAATAGTAAGTATATCAAGCAATGGGTGTAACGGTCATTACCCAAAAGGTGTAGAGAAAGGTAGAATTATTTTACTTTCCGGTTGATTACTGCTCTACCAGTAAACAGTACGTGGAAGGTACAGATTTGTTGCAAAACAAATTAATGGTGTGCCTTACAAGAAGGTTTGTCAAGACTTTATTGAGGCAGTGAAAAGTTTATCCGGAAATGTTAAATGGCCTATCGAATCAGCTATTAAATCCGCCTGACTATAGATTAAAATGCCATAATTTGCAAAATAGAGCGAGGTGCAGTTGGTATGCGTAACTTCTTAAAAGACAACAAAATAATTATCGGGATGATTCACGTTGACCCGCTACCGGGAACCCCTAGATTTTACAGTTCGATGCCGGAGATTATTGCCAAGGCCAGAGAAGAGGCGATCATTTACAAAGATGCGGGCATTGATATACTGGCTATTGAGAACATGCACGATGTCCCGTTTGATCGAAATGTGGGGCCGGAAATTGTCTCGGCCATGGCAGTAATTGGGTACGAGGTAAAAAAGGCGAGCGGCCTTCGCTGCGGCATGCAGATTTTGGCCGCCGCAAACAAAGAAGCATTGGGCGCCGCCCATGCTGCCGGGCTGGATTTTGTGCGGGTAGAGGGTTTTGTATTTGGGCATGTGGCCGATGAAGGTTACATTGATGGTTGCTCTGCTGAAATTTTGCGCTATCGCCGGCAGATTGGCGCGGATGAGATTCTGGTGATTACAGACATCAAAAAGAAACATTCGTCGCATGCCATCACCGCCGACGTGGATATTGTTGAAACGGCTCACGCGGCTGAATTTTTTTTAAGCGACGGGGTCATTGTCACGGGAGTATCGACCGGCACCGAAGCCGGTTTACAGGAGGTAGAACAGGTGAAAGCATCGGTAAATATTCCGGTGCTGGTGGGTTCCGGCGTAACGGAAGAAAATGTTGACCGTTATCTGGCTGTGGCCGATGCCCTCATTGTTGGCTCTTATTTTAAATATGATGGAGACTGGACCAAAGGCGTGGAGTTTGACCGGGTCAAACGGTTTATGGATAGGGTGAACACCCTGCGGGGACGGTAGCCAGATGTTTCCTCGTTCCCACGCTCTGCGTGGGAACGAGGAAAACGAGGGAAGGTAGTGTCAAAATCTGGCTACCGGCTACTGAAATTACCTCCATTCCCACAGGGATTCGCCGGCCAGAATTTGTCTGACCTGCTTGCCAAAGCGGGCCGGGCGAACCGGTTTTCCAATAAAACCATCAAAACCGGCGTCTTTTACGCGGTGAATATCGGCATACATAACACTGGCGGTTAGCGCCACAACTTTGCTGTGTTGAAGTTTGGGAACGGCTCTGATTCGTTTGATAAAACCGTAGCCGGTTTCGCCCGGCATATAAATATCTACCAAAAACAGATCTACCTTTGGTAAGGTTTCAACCAGTTCCATGGTGCTATCACCGGAGGTGCGGGCGTGGACCGATTTTGCCCCTTCAATTTTTAACAAATCCAGACTGGCCATATAAGAGTTAGTGTCGTCTTCTACAATAATGATAACGGCGTCTTCTAAATTACTGCTCATACGCTTAAAACCTCTTTTACTACAGTAACATCGGGGGGTTCGGCAACAACTGCAGAGTATGTTTTAAATTCTGAGTGAATGGGTAAAGTGAAATGGAACGTAGCTCCGTTGCCGTATTCACTTTCTACCCATAACCTACCCCCAAGGAGTTCTGTAAATTTTTTGCTGATAGGCAAGCCTAATCCTGTGCCTACCTTTCGCATGGTAAATGCTTCTTCAGTTTGCTGAAATTCCTCAAAGATTCTTTCAAAATCTTCTTCTTTAATCCCAATGCCGGTGTCGATTACACTGACTTGGACCCAGTTATCAGCCATTTGAGTTGCTCTCAGGGTAATGCTTCCTTCGTCCGTGTATTTTTCGGCATTGCCCATCAGGTTGAGCAAAATCTGCCGAACCCGGGTACTGTCCGCTTCAACCTCCGGCAGGTCAGGTGAAATCTTCAGTTTGAGTTCGACCTGTTTTTCTGTCAGTAACCCGGAAATGGTGTTAATTACGCTTGTACAGAGTTCTGTTAAACCAATGGGTTCAATAAATAAATCCATCTCCCCGGCTTCAATCTTTGCCAAATCAAGCAAGTCGTTAACGATTTCAAGCAGTAGTTCACCGGCATCCTGAATGCGGGTTAAATAATCTCTCTGTTCTTCGGATACCTGACCGTGTTGATTTCTGGAGAGCACAAATGAAAAGTTAATAATGGCGCTGAGCGGGGTTCGCAGTTCGTGGCTCAAGTTGGTAATAAAGCGGGTTTTAAATTTGTTGGCTTGTACGGCGGTTGCTTCCGCCTGTTTCAGTCGAATATTGACCGTTTCCAAAAGTTCGTATGCTTTTTTTAGCTCCAGCTGGCTTTCAAATAGCTCTCTGGACCGCTGTTGGGCGCGATCCTGACTGTTATATGCCCACTGAAGGGTGGTAGTCAGGTGGTTGGAGCTAATCCAGCTAACGGCAGCCACGGCATACATCATGATTACAGGAAAAAGGAGCGCGAACAGGGTGGCCCAACTCATTCCATCTGTAATAAACATGGCGCCGGTAGTTGTCAACGCGGCAAAATTTGCTGTCTGGACAGCGGCCTGAGGATTAATGAGCAGGCCGGACATAGCTATAATGGGCAGCAGTAGATAAATTTCACGGTGCGCAAATTCCGGAGCCGGCCAGGCTAAAAAGGATACCACCGACAAAATCAAGCCGCCGATAAAAACACAGGTGCTCACCCGGAATTTATCAATTTTGTATAAGCGATAACTAAAAACGCAGGTTAGAATAATTAAAACAGAGGGCAGCCACCAGATAATAGAATAGACGTTGTTAAACTGGGTCTTTACCAACATAAAATAACCCAGCCCGATAGCAATAGCTACCATCAGGAAGTTAATGACAACGAATGTTTCTTTTTGAAGTTCCTGAATGTCAGAATCTTGCATCAGTTACGGTTTAAAATACGCGTTTAACAGAGTTGACCTCATTTTACAGGGTCAACAAACCAACGTCAACCGTACTTTTTTCTACTATTCTACTTGATTGGGAAATTCAGTTGCGGGGCATAACAGTTCACCTTCCCGGAAGGTGCAACTGATTTTGGGGTGAAATTAACCGCAGAACCGCGTATTTACCTCGATTGGAAGCCGGGTACAAACTTCCGGAAAGGTTAAGTGAATGGTTACGAGAATTTAGTTGCGGGGCAGGTTGTGCGTGTTTGCAAAAATCCAGGAGGCAGTGTGCAGCAGCGATACGCCAACCATAAAAATTGCGTTTTCCCGCAGGCGTTGCCTGTTTGAAATCACGCGCACCAGTAAATATCCGGCCAGCAGGGTGTAAACAAAGGCCGATGGCGCAAACAGGTCCCAATCTTTTCGTCCGCCATAATCGGGATTCCAGACCCAGGTGAGCAGGATGTACATAAATGCGGTTGTTCCCAGAAAAATGGCGTAATCTTTATCATTTTGGGAATCGAAAACAGTTAAGTGAAAGCGGTAAATGGTAAGTAACGTCATCACAATGAGCGGGATGCCAAAGGGGGAAATTAACAGGTGGATGTTGCTCCAATCGATGATATGCGCCGCAGAAAACATGGTGTATTGTTGCCATTCTGTGGTGGTTTTAAACAGGGGCACAAACCAGATGCCATCGCCGCCGCCGGGCCGGTCAATGCCCAAAAAGAACGATAGCCCGTGCCCGCCGCTTTCCATCAGGGCCAGCACGCAGCCTCCAATAATAAGCGGAGGTAACACGGTTTGAGCTATTCCGCTGAATAGCGACACCCTTTTTCTCTGCCGGCACAAAACGCTTAACAGCAGCATCCCCGGCCACAAAAAGACGGTAGAAGGATGAAAGGCGTTGGCCAGCGACAGCCCAATAACCGGCCAAACCGGGGCAAGTTTTCCTTGCAGCGTGGCCCACGCCAAAAACAGCGTACACAGCAAAACCAGCGATACAATCACGTAATTTTCGACGTACCCAAAAAAAAGCTGCATGGCGCCGGTTGTCAGAACAAGCCCGGCCAGAATAGCGGCTTCCAGGGTGGTGCGTCCCAATCGAACCGCAAAATTGAGCAGCACATACACAAACGCCATGCCGCAAATAATGCTGACCGCAGCGTAAACGGTTTCAACCGGCCAACCGAACCACGGGTCGGCCACAAATTGCCACAACCGCTGGTGGAGAAAAACGGTAAACGGGGCCTGCCAGTTATAAATTACGCGCAAATCCAGATCGGGGTACGAGAGCGCGATTGAAAGTAAGTAGCTGTCGCCCCAGCGCAGGTGCCGAATACGAGCCATCCAAAAAAGCAGGCCGGATAGCGCCGTGATCAGCGCTACCCAGAATTGGCGGTGTTTAATCCAGCGCCTGTCCCACAGCCACCTGACTGCAGCAAAGACACTGTTGTTTACAGAGGGAATAATCAACGAGCCGGCCAGCAATGCCAGCACCCAGCCCAACCACGGGGGGAGGAAGGTGTAGGGCCACAGGCTCCAGGCTAATTCTTCCGGCAACGTGTAGGCCGCCAGATGAAGCAGAAGCACAAATAATCCCCAGCCGTGGATGCCGGTGGCCAGCCAGCTTTGGGCAGCAGCTTGTTTTAATTCCGGGTGGAGTGTTATTTCAGTTTGGGGGGAGGCATTGGATTCTAACATATTAAGCAGACCGGCCAACGGTGGGGCCAGACTAATCAAATATAAATCTAATCATATCTCAAATTAATTTTTGACAGCAGGTGAGTCTATTATGCTTTGGGTAAAATGCCAAATTTTGGGGAAGCGAAGTTTACCGGCGAGGGTGCAGGGTCAACACCTACTTGTGGGCCAGACGATGATATTCTTTGAGAACCTGCAACACCTGGTTAGTGGTGGTATCCCGGTCTTTTTCGCGCTCTTGCTGCTGGTAACTGGCCCAGCGGTTAAAAACTTCGCGGGTTACTGAGGCAGGGTCAAAAACGTTATTAAACGTAAACGTATCTTGAGTGCCCGCCGTTTCAATAATTACGTTGCCCATATTGAGAAGCTTGTAAAAAACGCTGGGAACATCAGAATAGACGCTCTGGATACTGTCGAATGTGCCTTCCCTGCGCGTTCGTACCAGTCGAAAAGAGCTGCTTTCAATATCAATAATCTGGGTATCGGTGACCATATATAAATCTTTATTCCAGTCATCGTATTGCCAAATGTACCAGAACAGGCCGGCTAAAATAGCAATCCCCAGGCCAATCTGAACCGGCAGGGCGGCAATTGTTCCAAAGGGCGGCAGCCAGAGTATCAGCGAAGAAAGGAACAGGTAGCTGCTGATAAGGATGGCCATAACCGGTAAAAATATATGCAGGAACAGGACAAAAAAGTGCTTGCGCCACACAATTACCGTGCCACTCTCAATGTCATTGACTTCTTTTCCCCGGGGGACAAAATAGTCAATCAGGCGATTGTAATGGCGTGTTTTTGGTTGTCTGACTACCACCGCCTCAGATTCGGCAACCGGCACAACCCCTTTTTCTATTTTTTCGTCCCAGTTAAGTTCATCGGCAATGTTTTGACGCAGTGCGGCCACATCCGAGGCGGCAACTCTGGCTTTGGCCCGTTCTCGCTCCCTGAATATCGACTGGCGAATTTGGTTGGCGCGACGGATATTGCTAAAGTCAATTTCTCCGGCCCCGGCAGTTTTTATGCGCAGGTTGTCCGCTTCAAAGAGAACATCCAAAATACCGGAGGTGACGGTAACATCCTGAATTCTGGTCAGCGGCGCGTCTTTTCGTTGTTCGCCAAAAAAGAGGTATCTTTCAATGTGGATAACCCGTTTGGTGGTCACGATAAAATCATCGTTGCGCCAGTCGAAATAGTTGTACACAATTAATAGAAGCGCGGCGGTAACAAAAGGCAACAGGGTTATTCGGGCCAGAAAGTCTGAAATAACTGTAATAACATTGATGCCCAGTAACTCAGCGATCAGAAAGAACAAGACCGGGGCAATTAACAGCACAATGGGAAGGGTAAGCGTAGACATAAAGGCAATAAAGTGGCGTTTTGTAGAATCTACGATAACCTCGTCCCATTGCCTGCCGGGAAAGTCTACAGAGGATTTTTGAAGACGGACGCCTTCCAGGTTTTGAAAATAATCTCCAAATCGAGAATTTTTGCCTAACAGCCAATTCCAGTCATTTTCATTAAAAAAGGCCAGTTTAGCGTGGCTGGTTATTACTTCTACGGTGGCGGTGCGCCGTTCGCTGCCCAGCAGAACCCGTTCACCGACAATCTCGCCGGTAGAAAAGTAATCCAGAAGCCGAGGGGTTTTGCCGCTGACATCAATCACCCGGAGCTGACCGCTCATCACAATAAAAAATTCGTTGCCCGGCTCACCCTGCTTAATGACCTGCACCCCCTGATCGTACGTGCGAAATTCTGCTTTACCCGCAAATTCGGCCGAATCATCGGGATTCTCAAATGCCTCCCGAAAATCCTTGAGAGAATTTTCAGTTTGCAGCAAATTGATCAGGTCCTGAATATTTGTCCCGTGTAGGAAATCGTCTTCCATAAAAAAACCCTTTGCTTCGAAATCCTGCTTGCTTTCGTGCAAATATTCTACCACAAATGGTTATGTTAAACCAGACCCCCCTCATCTTTTCGTGTTTATCAGAACCTTTGTTCTGCAAGAACTATTGTGCTATTATGATGGTAATATAAAAGCCCTGACTGTTTGCGCCAGCCGGGCTTTTCTGTTAAACCAAATCGGGTGGCTCAACAGACTGTACCATAGCATTGTTAACCCACTAAATTATTTATTTTTATCCGTGTTCTCTTGTATCCGTGAGTCAAAATCTTGTCTCATCTGTAAAGAATTTTTGGGTTCAAGGATTTCAGTTATAATAGTTGCTCTGTGCATCACCGTTAAACGCGAGGTAACCGGTTGAAAATTGCAATTAACGCCTGGTTTTGGGACAATCCCTCGGTAGGCAGCGGGCAGTATCTAAAATATCTGGTGCCGGCCCTGTTGGAGGCCGGCGAGGATTTGGAAATTATTCTTGTTTCGCCAAAATCTTTGCTTTCCCCCGCCAATTTGCCGGATTCAAAACTTGAATTTTGTGTAGCAAAAACACCGTTACCCAACCAGAGTTCGAATCTGGCCAAGGTCTGGTTCGAGCAAATTACCTTTCCCCGGGCGTGCCGCAGGTTGGGCGTTGATCTGGCCCACGTGCCCTACTTCGGTTCATCGCTTTCGCCCATCGTGCCCACCGTGGTGACCATCCACGATGTAATTCCAATGGTGCTGCCGCAGTACCGGGGAAACTGGCGGGTGCGCTTGTACACCTCGCTGGCGGCGGCGGCTGCGCCTCAGGCCAAATTGATTTTGGCCGATTCTGAGGCCGGCCGGGGGGATATTTTGCAGCAGCTCAACGTGCCGGAAAAGCAGGTACGCACCGTGTATCTGGCCCCCGCGCCCCAATATCAACCTGCTGAAAGCTGGCAGCAACTTATCGACATTAAAAAAAAGTACAACCTGCCCGATGATTTTGTGCTTTACCTGGGCGGTTACGATGTGCGGAAAAATGTCGAGGCGCTATTAAACGCCTTTACCTGGGTCAGCGGCACCCTGCAGGAATCTTTTCCGCTGGTGCTGGCCGGGAAATTGCCCACAGTGGATAGCGCCTTTTTCCCGGACCCAATGCGTATTGCCCGCGAATTGGGCCTTGACAAATATATCGTCACCCCCGGCTGGATTGCCGAAGATGATTTGCCGCTGCTCTACGGGGCGGCCACGGTGTTTGTTTATCCCTCCCGCTACGAGGGATTTGGCCTGCCCGTGCTGGAAGCCATGGCCTGCGGCGTGCCGGTGGTCACCTCCAACGCCGCTTCGATACCGGAACTGGCCGGGCCGGCGGCCTTTCAGGTTGACCCGGATGATACCAAACATATCGCTGCCCCAATCATTCGCCTGTGTACCGAAGAAGAATCGCGGGACGAAATGATTGAGCGCGGCTTTGAGCAGGCAGAAAAATTTACCTGGCAAAAAACGGCAGCCGCAACGCTGCAAGCCTATCAGGAGGCGTTAGCAAAGTAAGCGCATAACGCAAGATTTTATGAAAATATTAATGCTTTCCAAAGCCCTGATTGTGGGCGTGTATCAAAAAAAACTGGAAGAAATGGCCGCCATCAAGGGGGTAGACCTGACGGTTGTGGTTCCTTCCGCCTGGGGGGCCACCCGCCTGGAAAAATCTCACACCCAAGGTTACGAACTGATTGTTTCCAACATCGCCTTCAACAGAAATTTTCACCTGCATTTCTATCCCAAATTACGTAAGATTGTGCGGCAGGTAAAGCCCGATGTTTTCCACATTGACGAGGAGCCTTATAATCTGGCCACATTCCAGGCCATGCGGCTGGCGCAATCGGTGGGGGCGCGGACGGTGGTTTTTACGTGGCAAAACCTGTTGCGGCGTTATCCCCCCCCCTTCAGTTTTATGGAGCGATACGTGCTCAACCGGGCCGATGCGCTGCTGGTTGGCAACGCTGAGGCAGCCGATGTCTGGCGTCAAAAGGGATACCGTGGCCCCATGCACCTGATTCCGCAATTTGGGGTAGACCCTTCAATTTACTACCGGCGCAAGCGCGTAACCAAACGGGGCAGAGTGAGCGTGTTTAAACGCCGGAATATGAATCCGCCCAGCCAGCCATCGCTGGTCATTGGGTATGTCGGGCGTTTGGTTGAAGAAAAGGGGCTGGAGATTTTACTGCACGCAGTCAGCAAACTGGCCGGCCCCTGGAATTTACAGATTTTGGGCGATGGCCCGGATCGGAAACGGCTGGAGCAAATGGCTCAGTGGTTGGGCATTGCTCCCCGGGTTACATTTGACCAACACATGCCGTCGAATCACCTGCCCCACTATTTTAGCGGTCTCGATGTGCTGGTGCTGCCATCCATCACTCGCGCCAACTGGAAAGAGCAGTTTGGCCGGGTGTTGATAGAAGCCATGGCCTGCGATGTCATTGCCCTGGGCGCTCGCTCCGGCGCTATCCCGGAAGTTATCGGCGATGCCGGGTTAACCTTTGCCGAGGGCGATGTGGACGAGCTGCAAACCCACCTCCAAAACCTGCTTGACGACATTTCGCTGCGGGAATCGCTGCGACAGAAGGGGCGCGCCCGCGTCACAGAACATTACACCCAGGCCGCCATTGCCGGGCACACGGTAGATGTCTACCGCCAGATTTTGGGCGAGATTGAAACGCAGCCAATCGGCCTGTAATATTGCATAGTGCGGCAAGCCGCAAATTAACAATGAATAATGGGCATCGTTTCATTCGGCCAAAATGAAGCAAAAGACAGGTTTACAATTTTCGC
>CAYWSS010000033.1:0-11345 GCA_964460505.1 uncultured Caldilineaceae bacterium
ATCGCGCGGCATACCCTGGCACCGAGGGGCTCGAGCGAGTCGCGACGCAGATCCTCGAGTCGTTCCCCGACCAGCCCGAGGCGCTGCACGCGTTCGCGAAGGCGAAGATCCAGCTCGGGACCGCGGCGGAAGCCGCGGACCAGCTGGGCGAGGCGCCGCCGGAGCCGACATGGACCCGGTTGCGGCCCAGTTCCATCTCCAGCCCCGGCCGCTGGCCGTGGACGAAGAAGGACCGGCGCGCGCCGGGCACACACTGCGCGGGGGCGCCTCCCAGAGAGCTGCCTGTTCAACGCGGTTTTGTCGGCCCGCCGCTGCTGCCGCAACAGCTGTTTCTGCGGCAGCCACGCTATTGCCCACGGCCACGCCAAGCCCCACGCTGTTGCCCCTGCCCACCATCCAATTGCCCGCCAACTGCGAAAATCGGGCGCGTTTTGTGCGCGACGTGACCATCCCCGATGGCGCCGAACTTGTTCCCGGCGAATCGTTTGAAAAAGCGTGGATGGTGCTCAATGCGGAAACCTGCCCCTGGGGGCCGGGTTACACGGTGCGGCTGGTTAGCGGGGATTCTATGGGCGCTCCCACAAAAATTTTACTGCGTGAGGCGGCCAAACCCGACGAAAATTACGAAATTCGGATTCCGATGACGGCCCCCACCGGATTGGGGGAACATCGCGGCGAATGGCAACTGCACGACCTCAACGGTGAGCCGTTTGGCCCCGACCTCTACCTTGAAATTGAAGTTGTCCCCCCCGACCTGACCACCGCTAATCCCGACCAGTTGAACGTATTGTACGATTTCATCCAAAATGCCGGCAGTGCCGAGTGGACAGCCGAGGAGCTGGGTTATCTGGTGCAGGAAACCAGAATTAGCGACACGCTGGATTTACCCGTGGAGGGCATGGTTGCCACCGGCATTGCCCAACTGCGGGGCAACAAAGAGAGCAGCAGCGCCGCCCTGCTCACCTACCCCAATCAGGATTATGGTTACATTGAGGGCAGCTACCGGATTGACACGCCCCTGCAACCGACCGATGCCATTGCCGCCCGGCTGGGTTTTACCAAGCTTTCTATTCTCAGCGATGACGGCGTTACCTTTGAAGCCACATTTACTCCCGACGGCGGCGAAGAACAACTTGTCTTTTCCACCCCGCTAGAATACCGGGACAGTCCTGTCACGGAGATTCAGCCGTTGGCCAACATTCCTCCCGGCTCAACCGGAACCGTGACCCTGCGCGTGCTCGGCGGCGACAGCCTCAGCCAGGATTGGGCCTTGTGGATTAGCGCCCGGCTGGTGCGTCCGCAAAAGTAGCGCAGATGGCAGGTAGCAGGTTGCAAGGGGCAGGTTGCGGGGGGCAGTGTTAGTGACTTGCAACAGCAACTTGTGACTTGTGACCTGCAACTTGCAACTTGTCAAGGTTTATCAGGCCCGTGAATTCCCTCACCGTTGAACAAAAATATGCTGACCCCGCAGTGGTGAAGTTCTGGCAGAAGCTGGCGGGGCAGGGATTGCAGCACGCCGAACAGGTGATGATAAAGCGCTACCTGCCTCCGGCCGGGCACCTGCTCGATTTGGGCTGTGGCGCGGGTCGGGCCGTGTTGGCGCTGGAGGCCGAAGGATACACCGTAACCGGTATCGATTTGAGCCTGCCAATGCTCCGCGCCGGGCAAAGTTTGTCCGCGCAGATGCAAGCAAGCGGGGCCAATCTGCTGGCGCTGCCATTTGCTGACAGAACCTTTTCGGCGGCGCTGATGTTGTTTGGCGCATTGCAGCACATCCCAAAACGAACCCATCGACAACTGGCCCTGGCGGAAATGGCCCGCGTAGTTCAACCCGGCGGACAACTGCTTCTGGGCCTGGATAATTTAGCTCCGGCGTTGCTGTGTTACGGGTATTGGCTGGGAAATAAAATTCGTCGGGGAATTAACTGCGTATTACGTATTGCGTATTCCGTATTAAAAAACAATACGCAGTACGCAATACGTAATACGGATGCGAATTTGAAGCAATTTGCTCCGTTTCAACATGCCACCGCCGATTCGACGCTATGGGCAGAACGGACTCGCCCTTTGGTTTGGCATATGCGGGGCTTGGCTCGCACCCTGCGCTGGCGCACGTGGCCGGGGTTGCTGGACAGGTTAGCCTTTGCCTCTTGGAAAGAAGCGGGCGATGTGCGGGTTGAGCAGTTCAGCCAGCCGGCAACGCCCGGTAAAGTTTTTTACCACGTGTATCGCCCTGATGAATTAATTGAGGCTGCCGCGGCTGCCGGCTGGGTATTACAGGGATACCATTCGGGCCGCGAGTTGAGTGAGGGGGTTGTTTATCCGCCCGCTATCCGCAGCCGCGACAAGCAACTGTTTTTTGCGTTTGGCAAGGCGTAATGGTTACGGAGCCAGGGCTGCCCCCCAGTTTGAACTGGAATCTTCGTCGGTGAGTTGGATTGAGGTGCCATCGGACAGGCGGATAGCGTAAAGATTTGCCACGCGGCTGTCTGGAGCCAGACTGCGGGAGAACACCAGCCACGCGCCGTCGGGGGACCAGGCCGGCGAGCCGTCGAGGTTGGTGCCGGTAACGGCCTGCACCCCTGAGCCGTCGGTGTTCATCACATAAATATTGCCGGTGTCGCCATCGCTCACCTGCCCATCTCCATTGGTGTCTGCGGTTTTGCGAACAAATACAAGTTGTCTGCCATCCGGCGAAAGGGCCGGGTCTTCATCAACGGCGGGATGGTTGGTGAGATTTATGGGGGCGCCACCGCCGCCCGACAGAACAAAAATATCCCAATTGCCGTCCGGATTGCCGGCAAAAAAGATGTCCCCGCTCGAGTTCCAATCCGGGTTGCGGTCTTCGTTTTTGTTGGTGGTCAGCCGGGTCAGGCTGCCATCAACATTGCGGCGATGCAGTTCAGAATTAAAGACGCCTTCCGTTTCACTGGTGGTGGAAAAAACAATCCGCCCGGTGCCTGGCTCCCAAATGCCGTACTCATCCCACCCTGAAGAATTTACCAGGCTGAGTTGCTCACTGCCATCAACATTCATCGTAAACAAATCGTAGTTTCCGTCACGATTGCTGGTAAAGACAATTCTGCTTCCATCTGCCGACCAATCGGGGAACCAGTCATTTATCGCGCTGTTATTGGTAAGCTGCGCGTCGGGGCGGCTCGTGCCCAGATATTTGAGATACACTTCAAAATCGCCGTCTTTATCACTAACGTACAGCAACCGCCCCGACAAGCTCAACGCGGTGGGTGTTGCCGTGGGTGAGGGCGTAGGTGTGGCCGGTTCGCCGGTTGGCGTGGGTAAGGGCGTGGCCGTTGCCGAGGGGGTGAGGGTTGGCGTATCTTCGGGCAGGGCCAGCGTTTCGCCCAGTTGGCCCTCACCGCCAGCCTCGTCCGCCGGCGGGGTGGGGGTGGGCGTGTTGGAGACAGGCGTGGGCGTGGGCGGAACCGGTGTATCCGTTGGCGCGCCGGATGGCGTGGGGGGTACTGTTTGCGTTGGGGTGGCCGTTTCATCGTCAGCCCCCACAGAGATTTTACCGCTTGCGGAAGAATCGGCAGCGGATTCCTGGCCGGGTGTGGAGCGGTACAGGATAAACCCGCCAAGCAGCACAGCCAGCAAAATGGCGACAAGGGCCAATGCGCCAATGATAACCGGAAGTTTGGAAGGTTGGGCATTTTTTTGGCCGGGGGCCGGGGGGGGTGTAGCCACCGGTGGCAGAATTGCCGTTGGCTCAAGGTCAGCCACCGGTACCACCGGCAACGGAGCAACCGGCTTGCTGCTGCCCGTAGCCAATTCCAGCGCGGCCACCAGCTCTCCGGGGGTTTGATATCGCCGGTCCGGCTCCTTGGCCATAGCCCTGTACAGAATGGCCTCCACTGCCGGCGGCAGGCCGGGGTTAAGTTGGCGAGGCGGCGGCAGCGGTTCGTTAACATGCTTCATCAGCACCCCAAACGGGGTGTTGGATTCGTACGGCAGGCTGCCGGTGGTAATCTCGTAAAGCATCACGCCCAGCGAATAGATGTCGCTGCGCTCGTTGCCATGCTCGCCCTTGGCCTGCTCCGGCGACATGTAGGATGGGGTACCGGTGGTGGTGCCGGTTTGAGTAAATTGGGTGGCGCCAATCATGCGGGCAATGCCAAAATCGCTCAACACCGGCTCTTTTTTGTCGGTAAACAGCACGTTTTCCGGCTTGATATCCCGATGAATCATTCCGTTTTGGTGCGCGTAATCCAACCCGGATCCCAACGACTTAAACAGGGCGAACGTTTGCGGCAGCGGCATGACTTGCCCCCGGTTATGAAGCTTTTGTAAATGGTGGGTGAGGGTGCCGCCGCTCACATATTCCATAACCATATAATACCAGCCCTGGTCATCATCAAAATCAAAAATCTGGATGATGTTGGGGTGCCGTAACGAGGCCAGTATCCGGGCTTCGCGCTCAAACCGCTCCTTAAAGCCTGCGGTTCGGGCCAGGTGAGGGTACATAACCTTTATGGCTACCGAGCGTTTCAGCCCGATTTGAATGGCCCGGTATACCTCGGCCATGCCGCCCGAACCGAGCAGTTCAACGAGTTTATATTTTTTTCCAAGGGTGGTACCAACCAGGTTGGATGACGGGGTACTTTGGGCAACCACAAACTTCTCCTCTCCTCGGCAGGTTTTACACCTGCCTGATTACCATTATATACAGAGTTGCCGCTTTGGTCGAGTGGATTATGATTTACGTCCGTCCTGTTGTAAGATTACCGGATGAAAAATTTCGACCGGCGTAATTAGCCAACAGTGGCTAACCAGAATGTGGAAATTGCATAGGTTGAGAAATTTGAGGTTTGGTTTTTGATGAAAATCTTGGTTCGACTTGTTTCAGCGGCGCTGTTTGTTTTTGTGTTGGATTGGGTTACCAAATTCTGGGCAGAGCAAACGCTTTTGCCTCACCGGCCGGTGCCGATTATTGATGATTTCTTTCGCTTGACTTTGGGATACAATACCGGAGTGGCGTTTGGCATGTTTACCAACGGCGGCATTTGGCCCCTGGTTATAACCGGTATGATAATTGTGGGGTTAATTGTGTGGTTTACCCGGGCCCTGTACTCGGGACAGTTTCCGCCACGTGCGGCCTGGGCCGTGGGAATGTTGCTGGGCGGAGCCATTGGCAACTTTGTTGACAGATTACTTCACGGCCAGGTTACCGATTTTCTGGATTTTGGCCTTGGCGCGCTGCGCTGGCCCACCTTTAATGTTGCCGATAGCTTTATTCTGATTGGCGTGGGCCTGCTGGTGCTCTTTACCTTCAACCACGCGCCGCCGCCATCGGCAAAACAAATCCCTCAATTTGAGGACGTTGCACGAGAAGGCAATCCCGACAGGTTACCCTCGTAATTTAAGATCGCCGGTATCTCCAATTTTCGCCACTGCTCAACCAGCACGTGCCGCAGCAAAGGCGCAGAATCGCAGGTCGCAGGGACGTAGATTCGTGATTTTGCATATCCTTGATGTTAAGAAAATTTTTGGGCGGCCCTAAAAGACAGGCCATCTTTGCAGAATCAGGCATTTCGGTGCCCTCCCGCCGTTCTGTGGCCCAATCAGAAATATTTATGGGACAGGGGTCTGCTCATTTGGCCCAGGTATTTTTTAATGCTGTGGAAGCGGGAGAACCGAACCCGGCTTTTTCGGGGGCCAATGAAATTATCGGGCTGGTGAACAACAGGGTGCTGCCCCCGGTATGGTAAGGTGAGCAAGACGCGGCCGGCGCTATTTAAGCGGCGTTACCGGAAATCGAACAAATTTTTCTCGGAATATTCCACCCGAACAATAGACTTTCGCAATGAAACAGATGCGGCGTATCCACATTGGACAGGTAATTGGGCTGGGGTTTGGCTGATTCTCTTTTTGACCCTGCTCATTGCATTACTGGGGCGAATTGCCTACGATATCAGCCGTACCCAAAATAACACCATTCAAACTCGCGGCGATGTAGCCCAGTTAACCCTGCAACTGGAAATCATCTCTGTTCAACGGACGGAATCCCTTCGGCGCTACCTTGAAAATGAAGATGTAAATCTGCTGGCTACCTACCAAACCAGGCAACTGGCCTACTCTGACACTTACTCCCGGTTGGCTCCTCTGCTAAATACCCCGTCAGAAAAACAGACCTTACAAAACGTGGTCTCGGCTGAAACCGCATTTAATGAAAAAGCCCAGGAAATGCTTAAGCTTTTTAATGATGGATTTCCCACCGCTGCCCGATTTTTGTGGGCCGGCGAAGGCATTGACACCCAGCGACATCTGCTGGCTTCCATTGACGACCTGCGACAAATTTAAGGTGATAGCAGTGAAGCGATCATCGAAGATGCGCGTCAAATAGCAGACCTAACTATTGTGGCCACCAGTATTTTTATTCCGCTCCTGTTGATAATTGGCGTGGTGGTCAGCATCATCATTACCCGCAGCATCACCCGTCCCATTTCAAAATTAGTTAAAACAGTCAGCAGCCTGGGAACAGACCTAAGCGTGCGAGTTGCCCCGTCCGGCCCCAACGAAATCTCTTTTTTGGGGGAAACTGTAAACGGAATGGCGGAAAGCCTGCAAAGTTCGCGCGCATCGTTGCAATCTGCAAATAACCGCATGGAGCGAGAACTGGCGTTGGCCAGCCAGATACAGGCCAGTTTTTTGCCTTCTACATTTCCCCCCTCTCCGGAGTTGGAGTTGGCCGTATTCTGGAAATCTGCCCGGGAAGTGGGGGGCGATTTTTACGCCTACGAAGAAATGGAAAATGGGTTGCGCGGCGTATCTGTGGGCGATGTCAGCGGCAAAGGGACACCGGCCACCATGGCCGGTGCCCTGGCGGTGGGACTGCTGCAGGCCTATGCCTCAAACCATCCGCGCCCGGAGGTGCTGCTTTCGGAATTAAACCGCGACCTTTGCGTTCGGCTGGCCAGCCGGTCTATGAATGTGGCCTGCTGCTACGCCATTATTGATGTTGTTAAAAAGCAGTTAACCGTGGCCAATGCGGGGTGTATGTATCCCTACTTAAAACGAGAAAACAGCGTGCATGAAATCGCGGCCAGAGGTATGCCGCTGGGGGCGTGGAGAGGATTTAAGTACGTGGCCCAGACCTTTCCGCTCCAAATTGGTGACCTGTTAATTTTTAGCAGCGATGGCCTGGTAGAAGCGCAGAATGGACAGGGAGATATGTTGGGGTTCGAGCGCCTGCGCACCGAATTGATGAACTTACCCCCCAACATTGATGCCCAGGCTGCGCTCGACCGGCTGGTTGAGGTTGCCCTCCGCTTTACCAATGCCGATGATTTACACGACGACATTACCATATTTACGGTACGCCTGGTTGATGGCTTAGGCTGAAAAGCTATTTGTAAGCCCCCGGACGCAATATCTTGGCCAGTCTGCGTTCAAACCGCCCGCGCCGGTCCACGGTGTGAGCCAGCCCCAAAAACATTTCGATGATATACTCTCTAATTACATCCACTTTTCCCGGCATTGAGTCTTCTACCAAAGTCCGAATATTCTCCAATATATCAATAATTTCCAGTGGAAATGTAATTTCATCCAGAATCTCCGGGTGAACAGGAATTACCGAGGCATAGAGCAACACCTCAGAAAAATAACGTTGGCTGCGGGGGGCGTGATAAAGATGCGTTACTGCAAAAATCTCTTCCAGCTTGTAAGCGCGGCAGATAGCCTGCGTAGCGCGGACCTCAAGCAAGGTGCAGTTTGTTTTTTGGCGCAGAATAAGATAATCCGCAGGAATTTCAAACTGTGTCGTCAGTAAAGATTTTACAGCTTCGGCATCCGGGGTACACAGGGGACCATGAATATCTGAGGCCACAAACAACACATAAGGTTTGGGTTGAGGAGCGCTGTGCCACAGCGCCGCGGCCAAAGCGGTGCGGCCCCACAACTGCTTATTTTCCTTTTTTGTCCCCTGCCGTTTACCCATAATCAAAATGCCGGCGGGAGTTTGGGGCCAATCCTGCTCGTCTTCGTTTTCAAAAGGGGTATTATCTGTATTCATTGCCTCTGGATGTGATTTCCTGTTTTTTTGATAACCCGGCATTTGCTTAATCCGTGGCGCGGGCAAATAAATGGGGAATTTATGATACCACCATCCGGCAATAGTGTCCATCAAAAAAAGAGATTCAACTAACAACATAGCCTTAAAAATGTTATAATTGATTTTAAGGATTGCAAAGGAGTTTTCTGCCGATGAAAAAAAGCATCATCACCCTCTTAATACTTGCGTTGCTTGGGGGCCTATCGCCCAAAAACAGCCACGCCCAGGCTCCCGCGCCGGACGACATTGTGTGCGCCCTGGACGTAATTGTGCAAGTGGATGATTGGCTTTCTAAATTATCAGATAAATTTTATGGCGACGTATTAGTCTTTTCCGTAATTGCCGATGCAACCAATGCCAAAGCAACGGTTGACGACTCTTACGCCGTAATTGAGGATGTTGACCTGATTGAACCGGGGTGGCAACTGTGCATTGTGGGGGTAGATGTAGCTGAAGAGATGTTGGGCTACGAGCTTGAAAATGCGCCAATTGCCGACACGACGCCGGTTAATTTGAGCGGCCCCATCAAGGTTGGCGCGGCCCACGCGCTCAGCGGGCCATTGGCAGCGCAGGGGCAGTCTATTCAAGCCGGCATAAACCTGGCCGTGAAAGAGATTAACAACACCGGTTTTTTGGGTGATGGAGAATTACAGATAATCTGGCAGGATACAGCCGGAGAAACACCTAAAGCCATCAATGCGTTTAATAACCTGATTGACCAGGAACAAGTAGTGGCAATTTTAGGGCCTACTTTGTCTCGTTCAGCCTTTAAAACAGACCGCATTGCCCAAAAGTCTGGCGTGCCGGTCATTGGCAGTTCTAACGTGGCAGAAGGCCTGACGGATATTGGAGATTATGTTTTCCGAACCAGCTTGCCGGAAAGTATCGTCATTCAGAATACCGTGCAGCGCGCCAAAGAAATTTTAGGATTGCAACGTGTGGTTATTGTGTACGATGATAGCAATACCTTTACCCGCGCCGGCCTAAATTATTTTGAACAGGCGCTGTCCGATGAAGGTCTGGAAATTTTGGCGGCAGTTCCTTTTTCCGCTGCTGATGAAGGGCCGGATTTCTCAAATCGCTTTGCGAAACTTAAAACGCTTAATCCTGACGCAATTATCTTAATTGCCCTTTCTCAAGATGCCGCCACCATTATTTTGCAAGCCGGCGAGTTTGGTGTTTCCGATAAGATTCGTTTTATCGGCGCAAACAGCTTAAATACCCCGCTCTTTCTGGAAACAGGACAGCAAGCTGTAGAAGGAACATTAACCGGCACCTTTTGGAACATTACAAATGCCTCAGGCCGCAACCGGCAATTTGTAGCCGATTACGAAGCAGAGTATGAAAACCCGCCCAACCATCTGGCGGCACAAGCCTATACCGCCATGTGGTCATTAGCGGCCGCCTTGCGCCACGCCGATTCAATTGACCGCGCCGATGTGCGAGATGCCCTGGCAGCCATAGAATTTCTTGAATCTCCACTGGGCCTTTTCTCATTTACAGAAGACCGCAACCCGGATTATCCCCCGGTAATTCAGGTCGTTGAAAACGGCGAGTTTGCGCTTTTCCAGTAAAGTCAGGTTGAGCATCCACAAACTTAAGGTACTTTAGGGAAATCGGCTAAAGTACCTTTTTCCAGATACCACCTGACCAATTGTCAGTACCTTTGACCCTGTATTTTTACAAATCTGTGTGATAGACTATTGCCGGGCTAAAGGTTAGTACTTTAGCGGTACTTTTTTCTTACTGACAAGCATTATTATTTAGTTGTATGCTGTAAACAATAAAGGGGTAGCCCTTAATTTTGAAGAAAGGAGGTTAAGTAACTATGTTATTCCTTCCGCGCGAAGAAGGTCAGGGTTTGGTAGAATATGCTTTAATCCTGGTACTTGTAGCTATTGTAGTTATCGCTATTCTGCTTCTGCTTGGTCCGGTTGTTGGTAATGTATTCAGCAATATTGTTGGACAAATCTAAATTTATTTTTAAGCTATTTAATTATTTTATTCAGAAAACCCCCTGCTAATTGGCAGGGGGTTTTTTCTTTTCTCTGCTTCAAACAGGATGCAAATTATTCCTCAAAAGGGATGACCAGTTGAGTTACATATCTGGGGTAATACGCAAAAATAATATCGTAGCCGGCTACTTCTCCCGGCTTCAGGATGGGTGGGTCGGCATAGGTAAAACCCACATTAATTACCTGGTTATTGTGCGCGTAAATAACCGCTGCTATCTTTACGCGTCTGGCTACGGTGCTGCCAACGTTTTCAATAGCCCCTTTTATGTGAAAAAACCCCGCGTCATCCTCAAAACGTCGTAATTCCGTGGATGAAAGTTGGGCGCTTTGTTTGGGAGGAGGAACGGAACGTCCCACGGCCCGCAAGCTGTGAGAGGCCAGCCCGGCGGGGCGGGTTAAGGTAATAATGAAGGGTGATTTCCCCCCCGGCGGAATGATATCCAGCATGGTTTCCCCGGTTGCGGTGCTGATGATACTGCCGGCCGCATCGTAAAAGGTAATCGTAATATCAGTTTCCCCAACATCCAGATTTGAGTCGTTTCTAACTTCTCCCACAATCGCTAATGTCTTAAACTCGTCGGTAAAATTGTTATCGCTAACCAGCCCCAGCAGTACCGCGTCGGGAGGAAGGGCTGTTGGGGCGGCAACAATACTGGCCGTGGACACTTCCAGTTGGCTGGGCACGCTATCAGCTTCCAGAACCGCCTTGACAAACGTGTTGGCGTTAACTTTAGCCACAATAGTTTCTTGTTTGCTGCTTACCTGGGTGACACGATAATTATATGCAGTACTCTGACGCAGGTGCTTGTCGATATATGCGGGCTGGGCTGGGCGGGCTTTGTAAACATACACGCCATATCCGCTGCCCATATCACTGTAAATTTTATACTGCCCGGGATTATCACTTGGTGTCCAGCTAAGCGCCATACTGTTATTTGTCAGGGGAGTGGCGTTCATTGCATCAGCATTGCCGGCTATCGCCAAATTGAGTTCGCCGGCCGGGTTTGATGAATCCTCTGTGCTGTTAAGTGGCTTAATCAACATAGCCACACGCTGTTCTGTATCATCCTGCGCTGCGGGTGTTTGGGTAGAAGTTGGTACCGGTGTGGCCGTTGACGTTGGCGCAGTTGTGCTGGTTGGTGAGCTGGTTGGTTGCGGGGTTTGTGTTGGCACGGGCGTACGGGTTGAAGTGCCGGTTGGTTGCGGAGTTTGTGTTGGCACGGGCGTACGGGTTGAAGTGCCGGTTGGTTGCGGAGTTTGTG
>CAYWSS010000033.1:11445-17051 GCA_964460505.1 uncultured Caldilineaceae bacterium
TTGGCACGGGCGTACGGGTTGGTTTCGGAGTACGTGTTGGCACGTTTGTGCTCGTTGAAGTGCTGGTTGGTTTGGGCGTATGGGTTGGAACAGTTGTACGGGATGGCGTGCTGGTTGGCTGCGCAGTATGGGTTGATGTAGCGCTGGGCAATGGAGTTTTGGTTGACGTGCTGCTGGGAATGGCCGTAGCCGTAGCAGTTGCCGTAGCCGTAGCAGTTGCACTGGGCGAAGGCGTATAAGTATTGGTTCGGGTAGGGAGTGGCGTTTTGGTAGCCGTTTTGCTGGGAGTATTTGACGGTGTCGATGTGGGTGTACGTGTATTTGTAGCTGTGCGCGTGGCTGTCGGGCCGGGTTTTGGCGTATTGGTTGGTGTAGGCGTTGATGTGTTTGTAGGGGAGGGTGTATAAGTTGCTGTCGCCGTGGGTTGGGGAGTAGCTGTTGAAGTGTGCGTAGGGCTGGGGGTTGGTGTGGCCGTATTAGTTGGGGTAGCTGTAGGAACAGGGGTATGAGTTGGTGTGCCGGTAGCGGTAGCGGTATTAGATGGTGATGGCGTGGGCCTAGCCGTTGGGCCAGGTTTTGGAGTATCGGTTGGGGTTATTTCGACTTTATCCGGTTCAACGCCTGGGGCTTGAGCCAGGGCTGCGGGCAATTTCGTCTCGCCAGGCGTACTTTTTTGAGATGGAACCGAGACAGAGGTTGGTTCTGCCGGAGAATCGGTTGCTCCGTTTGCTAAAGGGGGCGCTGCTGTTGGTGCGGAAACAATTTTGGGCAAATTGTCTTCAGTCTCCGCCGGCGGGGCTACTGTGCCGGCGGGGGCAGGCAGCTCGTTCTGCTGCGGTTCTGTCTGGGCAACAAGGTCCGTACCGGGGGGCGGAACGGGCGGAATATGCACCGATGGTATGACCATTGGCACTTCGGTACTTTCACCTGTGGTAGAGGCAAGGGCTGCGGTGGGCGTATTTGCGGGCAATGCTGTATCTGTTGGGATTTCATCACCAGCAGGGGAGGGGGCCGTTAGCGGAAAGGTAACAGCCACCGGTTCGGAAAAGGGCAAAGGCGAGGAAGATGAACTTCTATTAAGCAAAAAGAAGCTGAGCACGCAAAAGACAACAAAATTCAGCAGCAATAAATAAGCCAAAAACACATACTGCCAGGGCTTCCACTTTCCCATTTACCTGTCTCTAGCGTACCTTGGTAAAGATCACTTCAAACGAGTAGTGATACAACGAATTTGCAACCCCATTGTCGGTCTCTGCGCAGGTCTCGTTTACGGGAATATCGGGGCTGATTGGGCCAACCACCTGGCTCAATCCATCAACCACTTCAATAAAATAAACACCTTTAAACATGGCAAAATCTGCCAGACCGGGGTCTTCAATTTTGGTGCCGGTTGTCAGGATAGCCTCACCGCCACTGCCGCCACCCCAGGACACCTTCATTTTTATTCCCGGAATACTGTTGCCGGCCGCATCTCGAACATAGGCAAAAATATGGTGCTTTCCGGCATTTTCACATGCGGTTAACTGACGGATTGTGCCCACGTAATCATATTGTGGTGTAGGGGTATTGGTAGGTACAGGCACCTTGGTAGCGCGAATTGGTGTTTTGGTTGGGGCAATTGTGGGAATATCAGTGGCCGTGGCCGGTGGAGTAATGGTAGGAGTCCATGTGGGTACACGGGTATTCATTGGGGTAGAAATATTTAGGCCGGGGGTCGGCGTAAATGTTGGAAGTGGGGTACGGGTGGCCGGAGCCTGAGCCAGCACAATTGGAAAGCGTCCGGTAGATTGAATGGCAAGCAACCAGACCAGTGCGCCTAATATGACCATGTTGACCAGTGTTAGGAGTGAAATAAGAAATGTCCATTGCTGGTCCGAAATGGTTGCTACTTCGTGTTTGAGCCAATCCATAATCAGGTTTGTGCCTCAAAACTCTTTTTGCCCCTTTTTACAATTTTTGATGCTATTTGCGACACCCTGACACCGTCTCGCAACGGGACACCTCATATTTAAGGTAAAAACAGCTAAATGGCGGGGATAGGTTGCTAGCGTCCTTTTCGCCTAATCAATCATGATAAAACCTAAGGTTTTGGACCCTATCCCCGCCACAGCTTAACAAAGATTGCGAGCTTAACCCGGGCGAGAAGTCATATTTGTTCAGAATAACTCTCTCGCATTAAGCGCGCGACATAGATGTATTTGGAAAACTTTGTCCAGGCATCTATATTTTTAAATGTGCATCTTGCACCAATGTCTGCCGGATTCTTTTTACCTCACCGGGTAACAAATAATGATACTCCCAGCATAGCGGCAATTTAAAATTGCTCTATCACAGAGTACCACTATCTGTAGGGGGTGTCAATACCGAAACCACAATATCTGGGTCTCTGACAGAATCCCAACTTGACATATTCATTATATCATCGCTCTAACATTATGGCAAGTAAGAAATTGAGAGGAATGTACTGGCATCTGCTGATTTTTGCAATCTACCCAAGCGCAGAGGTAAGTAGACATAACTAAAAAAGGGTTGACATGCGCCCTTTGCCCATGATATAATACCGACGTTGTTTTGAACATTGACTTTCTAATAACACCCTCTGTTATCGAAGAAGATACAATTTGTAAGTATTAATTCAAAGATATTATCTAAAAGTATTTCTCCATTAATAATCAGTACTCCACCTGATAATATTTCACAGCCTGATAACCCTTATCCGGATTCCTATTTTACGACGAATTTAATTGATAAACAGCAGTAATAGCGCGTTTTACCGTTAGAAATTTCACAACTGGCTTCTGAAAAAACTAATTGGGCTGGTTGATGTGCATAATAATCGAGGTGAATATGATAGTAGACCAAGTGATGACTCAAGGAACGAACGAATTGTTCAAGGGAGAAACGGAAGCAAAATCAGAAACCGGAGTGCTGGATGAATTAATGCACAAAGCCCTTGACCGTGGTTATTTGCTTACAGATGATTTGTTGACTGCTTTCCCTGAAGCAGAAGATAACATGAGCCAGTTGGAAGATATTTTTATCCAGCTAGTCAGCCAGGGCATAGATGTTTATGCAGACGCATCAGAGGCAGAAGCCGAGCAAAAACTTAAAGAACAACCGGCCGCTGATGATGCTGCAGCCATGCCAGACCCATTTGACTTGAGCGGTATAGCCGCCGATGATACCATTAGCCTTTATCTTAAAGAAATGGCTCGGGTTCCGTTGTTAGCTCCGGCCGAAGAAATTTTGTTGGCCAAAAGCCTTGAAAAAGGTCGCAAAGCCCAGGGAAAACTGTCTAAAACCACCCCGGACGAAGATACCGAATATAATCTACATCGCCACATACGCGAAGGGAACCGTTCTCGCGACCATTTAATAAAAGCTAATACCCGGTTGGTAGTAAGTATTGCCAAAAAATATATGGGGCAGGGAGTCCCCTTCTCGGATTTAATTCAGGAAGGCAACCTGGGCTTGATGAAAGCCGTAGAAAAATTTGATTACCGCCGGGGCTACAAATTCAGCACTTACGCCACCTGGTGGATTCGCCAGGCCATTACCCGCGCCCTGGCCGACCAGGGACGCACCATTCGCGTACCCGTGCATATGAGCGACCGTATTCGCAAGCTGCACCAGGTATCCCGCCAGCTTGAGCAAATATGGGGCCGCAAACCCACCCCCGAAGAACTGGCCGAAAATATGGAATTGGAACCGGCCAAAGTTCGCTGGATGCTGCGCGTTAGTCGCCACCCCGTATCTTTAGAACGCCCGGTTGGCGAAGAAGAAGACAGCGAGTTGGGCAATTTTATTGAAGACGAGGATGCCCCTACCCCGCCGGATGCGGCCTACCATCGACTGCTTCAGGAAAAATTGGAAGATGTCCTGAGCACGCTTACCCCACGCGAAGCTCGTATTTTGCGATTGCGCTTTGGCTTGCAAAATGGACGCAGCTACACCCTGGAAGAAGTGGGCAAGAAATTTGGCCTCACCCGCGAACGTATTCGCCAGATTGAAGGACAAGCGCTGCGCAAATTGCGCCACCCGCGCCGCAGTCGCCAGCTTCGAGATTATCTCAGCTAAATTTTCCCCAACCTTGATTTTAAAAGGCTGTCATTTTGGCAGCCTTTTTTCTTTTGTAACTGATTGCTATTCTGCTGGGCTATCGCTATAATGTTCCCGTTAATTGAGATGCAGATAGTAATTACGCAGTTTCGAAACCAACCTAAAAAACTTTGTCGCGAATAAGCGAATTGACAAATAGCACGAATAAAAATTAATAAAATTCGCTTATTCGCGACATTCGCGATCTTTTTTCTCAACTGCGTAAATCCTACAAATAGTTAAACCCTTCTCTATATCAACGCCATCTGGACTGCCGGCGGTTAACCTTCGACAGCCCATTCTTAAGGGGTCGTGTGTTGCGAAAGTTCAAAAGGTACTTACTTCTACTCGTATTTGTTTCGGGCATGACCACGCTGGGCACCGAGCTTTCTGCCAGCAGATTGCTGGATCCATTTTTTGGAAACTCTCTGGTGGTGTGGGCCAGTATCATTGGGTTGATGCTGCTTTATTTAACCGTTGGATATTACATGGGGGGGCGCTGGGCCGACCTGGACCCGCGACACAGCACCCTGTTTCAAATAACGGCCTGGGGCGCATTTTTGGTGGGGCTGGTTCCCTTTGTTGCCCGCCCTGTGTTAGGCTGGTCAGTGCGCGGCTTGGCACAATTTGATGCCGGGTTACTGGCAGGCTCCTTTATTGGGGTATTGATCCTGTTCAGTTTACCCATTACATTGCTGGGAACCGTATCGCCCTTTGCCATTCGACTCTCTTTGAGCGATGTTGAACACGGCGGTAACACGGCCGGTTCAGTGTATTCAATCAGTACGCTGGGCAGCCTGCTGGGTACATTTCTACCGGTGCTGGTGCTAATTCCCTGGCTGGGCACCCGATTGACCTTTTTTGCTTTTTCGATGCTGCTGCTGCTTATCAGCCTGGGGGGGCTGCTGCTCACCCGCCGGAAATTGGCCCTGGCTTATGCCGCCATGCCGGTCATTTTAATTGGGATGAACATCTGGTGGGCCAACACGCCCATCAAACCAACCCCCGGCCTGGTCTACGAAACCGAATCCAGCTACAACTACATCCAGGTGCTTCGCCTTAAAGACGAAAAAGATGATGCCTGGTACGCGCTGCAATTAAACGAGGGGCAGGGCATCCACTCCCTATATAATCCGGATTATGTTGAATACCCGCTGGTTGACGGCGTGTGGGACTATTTCTTGATTGCCCCCTATTTCAATCCCCCGCCCCACAGCGAGCAGCAAGTGGGCAGTCTCCTGTTAATTGGCTCAGCAGCGGGCACAATCTCCAAGGCTTTTTCCGAAATTTACGGCCCCATTCCCATCGACGCGGTCGAGATCGACCCCGAAATTATCGCTGTGGGGCGCGAATGGTTTGATATGAATGAAGCAAACGTGACGCTGCACGCCCAGGATGGCCGTTTCTTTCTGGCCAATTCCCCCAAAACCTACGATGTCATCGGCGTCGACGCCTACCGCCCGCCCTACATTCCTTTCCACCTGACCACGCAGGAATTCTTTCAGGAA
>CAYWSS010000034.1:0-16936 GCA_964460505.1 uncultured Caldilineaceae bacterium
ATTTCTTCGACTCAGTGTAATTTCGACTCAGTGTAACTAAACGAATAAACGAATATCGGCCAGTGTTCATTCGTTCGTTCGTTTAACATTTGTTGACGCAAATGCCGGTTTTACTGACAGAAGTTTACCAATTAACATAACGGAGCAAGAATAGAACACGGATCACGCGGATTATACGGACACGAAGCGCGCTGATAAAAATATAAAAATCAAAGAAAAATCCGCACAAATCCGTTCGATCCGTGTCATCCGTGTCATCCGTGTTCTATATTATGTCATTTGGTAAACTTCTAACAGAATACGGATTTTTGCACCCCAATCATGCTGGCTCAATTGAATCAGGCTGAGTTTGGCAAAGAAAAAATTGATCGGCACGTTGGCCAGGCCATGAGGAACGGCAGGCTCTCCTGCCAGTACCGTGCGCATTATAAAAGGGCGGGGTGTTTGGTACAGCAATTGGCGGTACAGTTTGATTAAGGAGGCAATCTCCGGGGCCAAAACGGGCGGGAGGCGATTCTCGTTGACTACGGGTTCCAGTTCGTTCATGTAGACATAATCTATCAGATCCCGCAGAGTTGGCAAAAGACTGATGCTAAGGAATGAGAATTAATTAACTTACCCATTTCTTCGTATTGCGTATTGCGTATAATTTTGCTCTTTACGGAGTCAGTAATACGCAATATGTTGCCGGTCCCAATTGGGCAAGTTATTTACGCACCATTCCTAAACATCAATGGTTGCTGATATTTCGTTAGCGCGCACCACACCTGCTCCATACTTTGCAGGTGCCACTGCCGGCCGTGAGCAAGGCAGAAAGAATTGATGCTCCTTGAGGAATCGAAAATCTTTAAGATTCTTGCAAGAAAAAAGCCCCCATTTGGCGCGACTCAAATCGATTCCAACAGCAACGATAACAACTCAAAAAAAGGTATATCTTTTGGCACCATAGCTAACTCTATTTTTCAACGTTGTTACCGGATTTATGGGATATGCAGAGACGAGGCAGAAGGTAACGGCAACGCATCATTTTTTCAACTCATTAGTTCAACAACCACTACTCATGTGACAGCAGAGGGCACACGTGCCGGAGTTCGAAAATCGAAAATGCCATCCTTGAATTGCCAGCCATAATGACATTTCTGACAAGTTAGCATGTACTCATTCCGAGAACATGCCTCTGAAATAACTAACATTGATGCTTTGCAGTTGGGACAGCGAAACAGTTGGGATGAGGATTCCTGCGGTGATTTTTGCGTTCGCGATTGCAGAAATACGCTTGGAGAAAGTTGCCACCAGTTTCCCGTAAGCTGCGCCCAGCTATCCAGGGCAACCAGCAGCGAGGTGGGGATTGTTCGTTTAAGCATGGGGACACGATAGTGAGACAGGGTACGACAGCTTTCCACGGTCAATCCGGCGGCCTCAAATTGTTGGCGCATCCATATCGGATGGAAATTAAAGTTAAGTTCGACAAATTCGATTGGGCCTGAGTCAAACGGGCTCCAGTTCTGACGCCCCAAAAGCCACCGGGATATCGCTTTGAGATTGAGTTTGTTCGCATGTTCAATGACAGCGGTACCGTTTGCTGAAATAATCCGGTGAATTTCAGATAACGCGGAAGGCACATTCACCAGATGATGCATCACCCGAACCATGGTAAGCGCATCAAAAAGACTGTCGTTGAAGGGCATATTGTAAATATCTGCCACCACAAAAATAAACCTGGCATTGTACCCTAAATATTTCTGAGCTTCTTCCAGTTGGGTTCGGGCATAATCCATTAACACAATTTGGTTGTACCCCTGATACAAATCCACCAATCGACCAAACCCGGCACCGACCTCTATTAGACGTTCTCCTCGTGGAGGAAGCATCTTCTTCATCGCTATCCGTTCGACTGCGTCCTCGTAGGTTCTGTCCTGGTTTCCCCAAAATTCGGTGCGATATTTACTTCCCTCGTAATCGCAAATTCTTGGCAAAAAAAACTCCCTGGTTAAAAATAACAGAGAACAAGATTTCCTCTTGTCCGTTTTGAAAGCACTACATTTTGTTGCCCTACCAGCACAATATACTATTTATAGCAGGGTGTGGGATTTGTTTCACGTGAAACAAACACTGTCAATTAATTCGTTACCCGACAAACCTGCCCGGAAGCTTGATATCAGGCCAGAATCGTTTTATACCACAGGGACACAATGTAATTCGAGCAACTTAGCTTTAAAACAGCTTTCGGGGTAATCGTTCGCCCCCCCCAACTCCCCCCTCGTGAGGGAGAAAGCTTAAATCCCTCCCCCCGTGGACGGGGGATTGAGGGAGATGGGGAGTGAATGATTACCTTCCGGGAAGGTTAATTTGCCAAAATGTCGGGGGGTGAACCAATTAATATGCATTCATGTCATCAAAAAGCTGCAACACGGTCCGGATCATTATTCGAAAATCCAAGGCAAGTGACCAATTCTCTGTATACCACAAATCATATTTTGTCCGCTCAATAATGGAGGTGTCCCCACGCAAACCGTTGATCTGCGCCCAACCGGTAATGCCCGCCTTTTCCCGATGCCTATCCATATACCGGGGAATTTTTTCCTTGAATTGCTCCACAAATACCGGGCGCTCCGGGCGAGGCCCAACTAAACTCATATCACCAATAAACACATTAATCAATTGGGGGAGTTCATCAACAGAGATTTGACGAATAATAGAGCCAAGCTTTGTGCGCCTGTCATCATTTGCAACGGCCCACACCGGCCCGGTCTTGTCTTCGGCATCCGTACGCATCGACCGGAACTTCAGCATCATAAAACGTTTACCATCCAGCCCCATCCGTTCTTGTGTATAAAAAACCGGCCCTGCTGATTCTAATTTAATTAATACAGCCAACAGCATCATTATGGGCGACAGCAAAACCAACCCGACGGCGCTGCCGGCAAAATCAACAATGCGCTTGATGGCAAGCTGCCAGCCACGCATCGCCGTATCTCTTACGGTGAGCAGCGGTAGTCCCCCCAAATCTCCAATGGTTACTTCACTGGCCATAATTTGAAAAACATCGGGGAATACTTTTATGGCTACCTTACCCCGGTCACACTTACTCACAACGTTTAATGTTTCCTGATGCGAGGACTCAGGCATTGCGATAATTACTTCTTTAATATTCAGAGAATCAACAAATTCCGATAGGTCATCTGTATTACCTAAAACCGGCACACCTTGAATAGCAATTGCTTTGGGATTATCATCTACAAATCCGGCTACGCGATACCCCAAATCCGGGGAACGCTGGATTTTTTGCATCACGATTCTGCCCACATCACCCGTGCCAACAATGAGCACCTGTTGCTCACCCCAACCCCGCGCTTGCAACAAAAGCTGCAACTTCGATTGGATGGCCCGTCCCAGCGAGGTAAAAATAATGGTTAATATCCACACGTAAACCATCATCAGTCGAGGGTAATCTAACTGATTCTTAAAAAAAAAGGAAGTAAAAGCGATGGCAATAATGGTTCCCACTGATGCAGCGCCAAAAATTGCGTAAAACTGATCCACATAAGAAAGAGACCGCTGCCGATGATAAAGTCTATAAAAAAAGAAAACAATCAAAATTGAAATAATATGAGCAAAGGCCATCCCCAGGTAGTTAAAAAAAGGGAGAATGTTTTCGTGGTCTGAGCGCAGGCGTAATTGATAGCCAAGAAAGAACGCCATACTGGTCATTACTGCATCAATAATGACCAACGAGACGGCAAATATCAAGGGCGCGTGATGTGTCATGATTTCACCTCGGGAGACCATTTTGATTTCACCTGTGTGTTTGGTTTTTGCGCATTAAATTTTAGCAGGGCAATTTGTTTCTTTATATTAATCCCAAACATAATTAATCCATGCAGCCAAAATGGAGTGCTACCCGCATAATACTTGTGATAAAAAATATCCATTGCCCGGTAAAACTCTACCTGCGCTTTTGGACTGCGGCGGCTGGAAGCGCGTTTGACATGGGTCACAGTAACTGCCGGATTGTAAAAAATTTTCCAGTGGTTGGCCTTAATTTGATAAGCCCAGTCTAAATCCTCTCCGTACATAAAATAGGTTTCGTCCAACAAGCCGGCCTGCGCAACAGCCTCTCGCCGCACGAGCATAAACGCGCCCACCAATGAATCGACTTCCAGCAATTCATCAGGGTCAGCAAAGGTCATGTTGTACCGTCCAAATTTTCGACTACGCGGAAATAATTTTGATAATCCCACCATTCGGTAAAAACTCACCTCTGGCGTTGGGAAAGAGCGACGACACGCCAAATCAAGGCTGCCGTCAGGGCGAACCAGTTTTGGCCCGACGGCCCCAACCTCAACGCCCTCATCCATAAATTTTATCATATCGCCCAGCGCCGTTTCAGGTAAAAGCGTGTCTGGATTGAGGACCAGTATATAGCGAGGTGCAGTTGAACCAGGCGCACCATCCCCGGCAAAACCAGCCTGTTTCAATCCCAAATTGTTTGCATAAGCAAAACCACCGTTCACTTTATTGGCAATCAACTGAGTTTGAGGAAATCTGGTTTCTACCATCGTCACACTCTCATCCGGCGACGCATTGTCAACAACAATCACCTCAAAGCGAAAGTCTCCCCGACTCCGGTAGATGGACGTCAGGCAATCTTGCAATAAGTCACACGTGTTATAATTTACAATTACTATTGATAAATCAAGCATAACCCGTCAAACACAAAAAGACTGAGCGCCGGCCCAGTCTATGAACTAAACAGGAGAGCAAGGCGCTCTCCCTGGACATAAAATCACATTTCGCGCTTCATCCACAGCAACGTTTGCGTTTCCTCCAGACCTAATGATTTGAAGGCGTCTACAGCTTCACCATGATAGGCCGGATGCCGCACCGCGATTTTTCTGTTTGGCCACTTAGATAGATAGGCAAGCGACCGGCTGATAATTTGTTTTTCCAGCAGGCCGCGCCAATCAGGATGAACTGTTAAGTTGATTTGGTGTTTTTTGCGCCACGGACCGGGATGAATTTCCACCATCGCTACAAAACGCTGTCCATCTTCAACAACCCAGTAGGCCGATGGACCGCCGCCCCACACCCACCGAAAGGCGTTATTTACGTGGTCACTGCTCCCCAACCGAAACCGGCTCTGCCGTATGGGCCAATCTCGTTGAACTGAAGATGGTGTGGCCGCGCAGGCCAGATTGTACGCGGATCGGGCATCGACAAGATCAAAATTTCTGGCCCGAAAAACAACGGCTCTGGGTAAAGGGGAATGTTTTTCTATGGCCGGTACGTTGTTGGCCCAAAGATAAGTTGTACCGGAAATTTCCTTAAAGTGTAGTTCCTGATAAAGTTTCCTGGCGGCATGGTTATCGGCCCGTACCTGCAATGAAATAACTGAGCCGTTGTATTCTTTAACCAACTCCATTGCTGCGTACATTAATCCACGGGCAATTCCCCGGCGGCGGTAGTTGTCGGATACTGCCAGATTGCTAATTAACCAGCGGCGAGAGCCTAATCCGGTTCGATTAATGGTAATGTTACCCACAATTTTGTTATCTTCTTCCCACACAAATCCAGAAAGAAAATCTGTGTGATCCGGGTTGGCAGACACCATCCACCACAAGACCGGTTTCATTCGGCTGAGCCAACGTAATTCCTGGAGAGCATTTTGCCCGGACTGATCCAGATCATTGGCAAAGGCAGCTTCAATCAAATCGGCTACACCGCGCAAATCTCTCATTGGGTTCATTTCACGCAGGCCAAATGGTTTTTCTTTTACGTGACTAGTAGCAAAAACCGCCATAGGTAATTGAAATACAAATTGGTTGGGCCTTGCCAGAAATTTGACAACTCTTATTCCGGCAGGCAGTTTTAAGTATTATGGTTTGGATTGAATCAGCATCCGCCATTCACCTTTGTGAACAACCTCGCCGTCTTGATTGGTTACACGCGAATCAAAGACAACCAGACCGCCCCCCAAACGGCGCATAAATTTGGTTTCGGTTACTTTAATTTTTACCTGTATTGTATCGCCGATGAATACCGGTTTGGTAAATTTCCAGGTGAGTTCTCTAAATGCTAATGTTGTTCCGTCAATAAACCCCTGCTGCACGGCCAAACCCGTTGCAACAGAAGCTACCAACATTCCGTGCGCCACACGCCGGCCAAAAGGTGTCTCTTGCGCCGCCTCGGCATTGGTATGAATAAAATTGAAATCACCGGACAGTCCGGCAAAATTTACAATATCCGTTTCGGTAATGGTTCGGGCGCCGGTTAAAATTTTAAGTCCTACTTTAAATTCTTCAAAATACATCCCTCTTACAGGAGTATTCATTAAGTTCCTCCAGGTTAAATAACTAAACTGTCGTACAGCAGTTCCAGGCTGAGTTCTCGGTAAACAGTATCGGTGGTGGCTAAGGTGAGTGCCGCTGCACTAACCCCCAGCCGTATCGATTCATCGGGCGGGATATCATTAAGCAGCCCAAACACTACTGTGGCGGTAAGGGCATCGCTGGCCCCGGTAGAATCTACCACTTCAGCCGCCATTGCCGGCACGTGGCCGCTGGCGTTGGCCATGGCGTACACCACGCCTTCTTCCGCCAGGGTGATGAGGACAATATCTACCCCGGCATTGGCTAATTGGCGGGCCGCTGTCATAGCGTCATTTTCGTCATTAATGGTGCAGCCGGTTAGAACCTCAGCTTCGGCAATATTGGGGGTAATCATATAAATATCGGGCAGATACGGTTTTAGGCGGGTTGCTAACGAGGTGGATGTTGGGTCAGCGCACACCCGAACTTTGTAACGTTTGGCCACACGAATTAATGTATCGATTGTTTCTTGAGAGAGGTTACTGTCCAACACCACCATTTCAGCTTGTTTAACAACATCTCGACGCGATTCAATGGTTTTTGGGGTAATGCAAGACATCACATTCATATCGTCAACAGACATGACCAGATTGCCGCTTTCATCCAACAGGGCCAGGTAGGCAGAGGTGCGCTGATCTTCTGAAACAATGCAAAAATCGGTCTTGATACCAACTTCAGCCGCGTTGTTCAGAATTCGCTTTCCAGACCCGCCTCTTCCAATAGCGGAAAGCAAAACAGTTTCCACCCCCAACCGGGCCAGATTTTCGGCGTTATTTCTGGCCGTACCGCCCACAGTAACACGCACCTTTCCGGGGGCGCTGCTGCCTGGAATTAGCGGCACGCCGGCTCGTCCTTTGGAGTCGATGCTGGCCGCACCGACAACCAAAACATAAGGCTCGGTTGTTATCTGCTGGGTCATTAAACACCTGTGTTGTCTGTACTATGAGCAACTATACCATAACGCCGCAAAACCGCCAATTGAACCAATTCTTAAGCGGCCGGGTCTACTTGTTGACATTAAATCGAATAACCAGAATATCACCGTCAGTTACAATGTACTCTTTGCCTTCTAATCGAATTTTCCCCACGGACCGGGCCGCAGCGTTTGATCCGGCATTTATCAAATCGTTGTAGCTAACAACCTCTGCCCTGATAAAGCCCCGGGCCAAATCTGTGTGGATGGTTCCGGCACTTTCCAGCGCCGAAGCGCCTCGATTGGTTTCCCAGGCCCGCACCTCGTCCTCGCCCACGGTAAAAAAGACCATTCGGCCCAGCAGGTCGTAACTTTCTTTGATGATACGTCCCGCACTCAATTCAGTCAGGTTGTATTCTTCCATAAACATGGCCCGATCATCCTCATCATCCAACTGGGCAATGTCCATTTCCAGCCGTCCCCGAACCGTGGTGATGGCGCTTTTTTTGTGTGGATAGTCCATTTGCGGAGCTTCGGAATCATCGTCCAGGTTGAACATAATCAACATTGGCTTGGCGCTGAGAAATTGAAACCCGCGCAGCCGCTTTTCTTCGTCCGGCGTCAGGTCAAAATCCCGGATGGGCAGTCCGGCTTCAACATGGGGCTGAAGCCGGCCCAAAATATCGTTCTCAATTTTGTCATCCTCAAACGTGGGAAAGGCTTTGCCCCGTTTTAAGCTGACCTCCAACCGTTCCAATCGATTTTCAATTTTACTCAGGTCCGACAGACAGAGTTCGGAATCAAGCAAGGTCACATCACGCAGCGGATCAACGTTTTCCAGCGGATGAGGCACGCTGTCGGCTTCAAAGGCTCGAACCACGTGCAGCAGGGCGTCGTTGTTAGCTATGGCCCCCATCAACTCGCCGCTCAAATTTGCGCTTCGCTGGCCGCCTTTTTCGGCTGAACTGCTCAAGCCGGCAATATCCGCATATTCCACCCGGGCGTAAATTGTTTTCCTGGGGTTGTACATGCCTGTTAACACATCAACCCGCTCATCCGGCACGTTGACCATAGCCGTGTTCACCTGAAAGGTACCGCCGGTGTAGGCTGCCGTTGGAGCGCTGCCGCCGGTTAACACATTAAAAATAGTCGTTTTGCCACTGTTTGGCAAACCAATAATTCCAATTCTCATAACCGTTTCCTCTTTCCGTTAAAGAACTGCCCCCCGGATGAAGCGGGGGGCAGTTTGAGTGTCTCTATTTTATTGGTGTTTAAAAATTGGTCAATCTGGCCGGCTATCCCTCAATGACCACGGGCATAACCATCGGTTGACGTTCGGTTTCGCTGTAGAGAAATTGAGTGAGAGATTTGCGAATGGTGGTCTGCGGATCTTTACGGCTCTGTTGCAGCGCGGTGATGATCTCTTCTTCCGCCCGTTCAATCAGGTCCATGTTTTCTTTGACAAAAACAAATCCGCGCGTAATTACGGTTGGTCGCCCCATCACTTCGCCGGTTCTTTCGCTAAGTTTCACCACCGCCAGCACAAAGCCGTCCTGCGACAGAATTTCGCGGTCGCGCAGCACCTTGGGGCCAATATCGCCCACGCCGCTGCCGTCCACAAAAACGTATCCGCCGGGAATACGCTCAACAATGCGAGCGCCCTCGTCATCAAATTCTACAACGGTGCCGTTTTCTACCACAAAGATATTTTCATCGGGAATCCCCTGCTGGCAGGCCAACTCGGCGTGAGAATGTAACTGCCGCAATTCGCCATGAACCGGAAGGAAATATTTGGGTTTGATCAAATTAAGCAGCAGCTTCAGCTCTTCCTGGCTGGCATGCCCACTGACGTGAACATCTTTGCCCCGGCCATAAATGACTCTCGCTCCCCGTTTGAACAAGCTGTTGATGGCCCGGCCAACGACCTTCTCATTACCGGGGATAACCCGCGAAGACATAACCACGGTGTCACCCTTTTTAATGGTAATGTGCCTGTGCCTGCCGGTAGACATCCGGCCCAGCGCGGCGCTTGGTTCGCCCTGGCTGCCGGTGGCAATAATGGCAATCTGATGGTCGGGCCGGCCTTTGAGCTTGGTCAGATCAACCAGTACGCCGGGGGGAATATCAAGATAACCAAGGTCCTGCGCGCGCTCTACACTTTCTTCCAGGCTGCGACCCTCTACCGCCACCACTCTGCCGTGTCGGGCCGCCGCATTAATAATTTGCTGCACCCGTGAAATCAACGAACCAAAAGTAGTCAGAATTACCCGGCCCTTGGCTTCTCGAAATACGTTATCCAACCCCTCGTCTACGGTCCGTTCAGAGCGGGTGAAACCGGGATTATCGGCGTTGGTACTGTCAGAAAGCAGCACCAGTACGTCCTCGCTGCCAAAGCGGGCTAAGGCTCCAAAATCAGGGGGATCGCCCCAGGCGGGGGTGTAATCAAACTTGAAGTCGCCGGTGTGAACAATCAGTCCGGTCGGGGTCCGAATTGCCAGCCCCACCGCATCGGGGATAGAGTGGCACACGTGGAAGAATTCCACATCAAACAGGCCGCCCAACGATTTCCGGTCGCCGGCTTCCACAATGTTTAAATCGGCGTGGCTGGACATGCCGTGTTTATTCAACTTTACTTCAATCAAACCCGCAGTCAATCGCGTGGCGTAAATTGGCGACTGAATATCGGCCAGCAGGTAGGGAAACGCGCCAATGTGGTCCTCGTGCCCGTGGGTTACCACAATGCCGCGCACCCACTCTTTTTTATCTTTCAGATATTCTCTGTAATCAGGAATGACCAGGTCAATCCCAAGCATATCGTGTTCCGGGAACATAACCCCGGCATCAATGATGAGTACATTTCGGCCGTACTCAATCGCCGTCATATTTTTTCCTACTTCCCCCAGTCCACCCAGAGGAACAATTCTTAATTTATTACTGGTTGCCATAACTAATTTCTCCTTGAAGTTATTTGCAGATAGATGTGGTAGTTGGCCGTGTTACTGATAGCTGATAGCAAGGTTCAAGGGTACGCCCCCCCCTTAAAATTGCTACTTTTACCCGTTACTCTGCTAAATTTTGAGTAGCTGTTCAGGTCGCTTTATTTTTTGCGCCGAATTACGCAAATTTCTCAAATTGGAAATAAAAATTTGTACAATTCGCGTAATTCGGCGCAGAATTTTTGATCAACATGAATAGATACAGTTTTAAACAAAAACCCCGGTTAGGCCGGGGTTGGTTTGGTTTTTATTTAATTGGTTAAAAATTGCCCGCGCCTTACATTCGGGCCACTTCCCGGGCCACGGGGCCACTGGGTTTGCGTGTTACCGAAAATTCTACCCGGTCTCCGGCCAGCAAATTCTTAAATCCGTTGCCTGTTATCGATTGGTAATAGACGAAAACGTCTTCGCCTGTGCCGGCATCAATGTAACCATACCCCTTTGAAGCATCAAACCATTTTACCGTTCCAGATAAGCGTTGCGACATTTCTATGTTTTCCTTTCCAAGTCCAAGATTGATGATGGTGTGCCGGCAATAAAAAACCGCCGGATTGAAACAGCGAATCCCTGCGGCTTTGCTAAAGACTACTGAATTTACTACCGTGAAAAATTATACAACACATTTAGAAAATGTCAAGCCCCAATTTTTTCTCATCCGCAAGAACGGCCCTAAAACCAGTCGCCGGATTGAATGTAAAGCGGGCTATCGACAATAATCTTGTCCAGCCAGGAGCAGGTATCTTCGTCAGTTTTAAAGCGCCCCAATCGACGGGCATCCACAGCGGTTAGGTAGCCGCACAAAATTTGAGAAAGGGTAACCACGTCAGTTTTTATTTGAACCGGGCTGTCGCCGGCAGGTTGGGTTTCGGCCCGGCCATCAACCAAACGGAATAAAATCGGTTCTTCATTTTTCGGGATCAACGGGTCTGTAACCTTAAATACGCGCTTACCCGATATGCCCCGCGTGTAAAAGCGGGCAGTCATGGCTGCGGACAAATTGATAATTCTGCCCATAGGGCCGGGGGTAATGTGACACAGGTCGTTAAATATCCAGCCCCTGTTCTGCGCTCCCTCGGCAATGGGTTGGCGCAAGCTGTGCCGCAGCGGCGTATCGGCGGGCGCCAGGTATTCGATGACGTCACCCTCATTTTGCGCGGCCAGGTAGGCCAGCAGGCCCTGGTAGGCTTCGGCCTCACCGGCAAAAAACTCTTTGATATTCAGGACGCGCTCGCCATTTTCTCTCTTGCTAATTTGATAGACGCAGTAGCCGTCAATCATATCGTCATCATCAAACACAACAATTTTGGGCCACTTGTATTCTAACATTTTATCCCACCAGGCATTGCTGCGCGTAAACCAGCCGTTGTGCCAGGTCATTTGCCCTTTGTACACCACGCGCAGCAGTGGCAAGTCATCGGGCGAAAAGGGGCGAACTTTGGAAACATCACCGCTGACGGCAAGGTTTTCCGGGGTGAAGCGGTAGGCGTGCAAATCACTAACCGTGCCATAGCCAAACTTGTTGTAATATTGATGAGAAAACGGGAACAGCACGGACAGCGCTTGCCCCTCGGCGCGCATCCGGGCAATGGAAGTTTCCATCAACTTTGCGGCAATTCCCTGATTTCGGCGCGCCGCTAACACGGTTACTCCGGCCACTGCCCCCACTTTTACGGGCACGCCACTCAACCACATTTGGGCCGGAAACACCGTAGCAGTGCCCACCACTTCTCCCTGATAATCGGCTATCAGAATATGGGAAGTATCGTAGCGCGGGTTATTGAGCAGCCGGGAAAGAATTTTGTCCTTGTTGCCTTCAAAGCCAAGCGCCCGAAGATTGGCCACCGCCTCAACTTCATCTGTTTGCATTGGTCTGATGGTTACGGAGTCGATATTCATTTTTTGTTACTCCCTTTCAACTGTTCAACCAATTGTTTGACCGCTTCTCTGGGTGTTCGGGCCACGGCGACCAATTTTTTGTATTTGTCGGGGACATATGCCGGGTCGATAAAGGCAGCCAGAGTGCGCTGCCACAAGCCACCCACCGCAATAATCGGTTTGGCCGGTATTTCGCCCACTTGCACCAAACTCCACACCAGCGCCAGTTCAGACAGTGTGCCAACACCGCCGGGCATTGCAATAACCCCATCGCAGTTAGCTACCAGGTACAGCACCCGGTCCCGCAGTGATTTACATTTAATTTCTTCAGCCACCCACTGGTTAGCCTGCGTCGGGCGGAACTGCTCAATTTGAGTGCTGGTTACGCCGATGACGTGCCCGTTAGCCTGGCCGGCCCCCTGGCTGGCCGCCGCCATCACTCCGGCGTAGCCGCCGGTCTGCACCGCATATCCGGCCTCGGCCAGCAAGCGGCCCACGGTTCGGGCCGCCTCGTAGTCGGCGCTGCCGGGTGGGGGGGCAGAACTGCCAAAAACACAGATTACTTTTTTCTCTGCTGTCATTGTCACGATCCGTAGTGGGAACTGTTGTCACCAGAATTAATTAAACGCCTCTGGGATAAGACCCCAGAATTCGAAAGTAAGTTGTAATTTCCTGCAAATGATTAAGGGCATTTTTGCAGCTCTTTTCGTGCCGGCTGCCCACAAAATCGATGTAAAAGAAGTATTGCCATCGTTTGCCTTGCAGCGGGCGGGATTCTATTTTGGTCAGGTCGATATCGCGCAGGGCAAAAACGGCCATTGTTTTAAAGAGGGCGCCGGGAACATTGTCCATCGAAAACACAATGGAGGTTTTGGCTTCGCCGGACGGCTCAACCGGCTCGCGGGATACAACAACAAAGCGGGTAAAATTTTCCGGGTTATCCTGCATATCTTTTTGCAGAATATTCATCTGATAAATATCGGCTGCCCGTTGGCTGGCCAGGGCGGCGCCGTTGGTAATGTTTTTCTCCCGAAGCATCTTCACCCCGCTGGCTGTATCGCGGGTTGAAATTCGTTCTACATTTGACAGGAGTTTAGAGAGAGAGCGCTCGCATTGGGCCAGCGGCTGCGGATGTGAGTAGACCTTTTTAATATCGAGCAACGCCACTCCCGGCAGCGCCAGCAGTTGGTGCGCAATGGGAATTTGCGTCTCGCCCACTATTGACAGACTGTGACGCAGCAGCAAATCATAATTTCGATGAATACTGCCCGCCAGAGAATTTTCGACCGGGACGATGCCCCGGTCAACCTCGTTTTCGGCCACCGCTTCAAAAATACTGTCAAATTCTTTGTAAGAAATCGGCTGCGCGGCCTCGCCAAAAAAATTAACCGCGGCGGCTTCGCTGTAAGAGCCGGGCTGCCCCAAAAATGCAACCCGCAAAACTTTGTCAGTCATGCGGTAACCTCAATATCCAGAACTTTGTAGGGGTATATATTTATTACGTTGGTTTCAAGATACACTGTTTTGGTGGTTTCGCGGGGGTTGTAAACGTGCCGGTGGCCGTGAACCAGGTATTTGGGTTTAAACACTTTCATCAACCACAAAAATGAGGTAAAGCCAATGTGGATGCGGTCTTCGCCATTATGAATGCCAAAAGGAGGAGAATGCGCAACCAGTATATCCAGATAACGTCCGTAACGGAGTTTGTTAACAAAAAAGCGAGGAACCAGGTGAAAGAAGATATTTGACCACATTTCCCGTTGGTTGTACTGAAACAGGCCTTGCCTGTACCGAATAGAACCTTCCAAACCGGCCAACAGTAAATTTTTCACCGTGTAGGTTTGGCAGTGCAAGTTTACCCCGCCCATCGGGCCGGTAACGGTTGATCCATCAGACAGGTATTCCCGTTCGGGGTCGTGGTTGCCGTGGACGTAGGTTAACGAAACGTTTAATACACTTTGGATATATTCCAGATAATAATAGGGCAAATCTCCACAGCCAATGGCCAATTCTACATCAGGATATCGTTGCGCAATTGAGGGGCTGTAAATATGCTCAACAACCTTGTCACTAACAAATAAAACCTTCACCAGATTATCATGTAAACATCATTTGCGGTAGTCATCAGTACCAAGAGGATAAAATTTGCAACCCGTAATTATGTCGCGCTGCCTAAAGTCAGGCAATTTTACCACGAAGCCATACCTCTGTCAACGACGGTGAAACTGGCATCCGGCGTCATCCTGCATTGAATTTTTCCCAAAAAAAGATACCACCGGAAAATGCTACCCGGTGGTAGTTTGGAAATCTTATTCATTTTTCTTCCTTTGCGCAGGTACCAGGTTTATGCGGAATGTGAGCCGGCTATAAAAAAAACAAGAGTGAAACTAAACCGGGAATGTAGAGGATGAGGCCAAAAACGGCAATGCACCCTTGCACGGTGTTGTGGGTAGCAGTCATAAAAAACAGAACGAACGGCAAAACAAAAATTATAGCTCCTACTGTGCCAAGAAGAATCATCTTTTCCTCCTTTCCAAATCGGTCGATTTGATTTGCTTTAATGGCAAGTTGTAATGCGTTCGGGGTTAAATTTAATATGCTCCATCTGCGTCTTTTTTGCTTGAACAGACAGCGCCCCGGCCAGCCCTTTTGCACTTAACAAATTACCGCCGGCGGGGATAATGTAGCGGTTTGGGTCCTGCATATCTTGCATAACCCCCGAATCTCTCAGTTGTACACCCAATCCGGCTCTGTCAATTAATCCTAAACTGCTGATAAGTCCGCCTGTCGATTTCAATGTTTTCAGCGCCATTTTTTTACAACTTCTCCCAGGGGTCTCGCCCCGCAATATGTTCTTCCCACCAATCTTGACAATGGGGCTTTACCACTACTGCTGCAAATAAGCCGGTTTGAATGATACTCAAACTGACCAAAAAATATCCAATTATAAAATACCAATACCAGTTCATTTTTTCCTCCTCGTATAAAATGTTTGTAGTCAGATACGCAGCGCGGTGGACCTTCGGTCGTCTAACGCCACTCCGCTATCGCTTCGAGGCTGACTACGAGCGGGTAATATTTTCTGTGAAACCCTCCGGTTCCATTTGATGCGTATGGCGGGGAGAGGAAAGTGGAGGCCCCCCCGCGCCAGAGGCGGCTCCTTGTTAAGATCATCTTCAGCATATGGTTTTCTGACGGCGGCGGGATGGAAAGTTCTCCACCCCACCACCATCCTTTCTTCCGATAAAGACCTCCTCTCTTTGACAAGATTGATTTTTCAGAAATTGGAAACGTCTGTTCCAAAATCTTTGATATTTCTAATGTATAAGACCAACCTTACAATTTAAAGCCCCTTTTAGGGACATAATCCAAACAAAAAAAAACGACAGTCTAACGACTGCCGTCACCGGATTTTAAGAAAATATCAAGGCTTTAACACCACTCTGACATCAATCTAACACGCCACCCACTTTCATTAAGCGCAGACCTTCCAGTCGCAAGGCCTGGGGCAGCAATGATTTGTAAATATTGCAGTGAGGGCTTTTTACATCAAAGCGGCCGGTAGCCCGATAAGTTTCAAGGGGGCAGCCGCCGCTGCATTTGAACCGCCAGAGACAAGTGCGGCAGCCCGCTTTCTGCTCAACACTGATCGGCGGGATGGCTCCGCTTTTTACAATGTCCAAAGGATCGTCACTGCTTGAGGCAAATTTGCCATCCTCCAGGTACATCTGGCACTGCGTCACGGCGCCGGTGTATGAAAAAACCAGGTAGTTTTGGCCCACCCCGCAGGTATGTTGATGGCTTTCCATTTGCACCCGGTCGAGCAGCCCATTGATAAAGGAGCGCGTAGGCAGATGTCTTTCAACCACCTGATAAGCCCGGCGCATCCCGGCGATGATTTGCGTCTCTTCAAGTTGCAAATTCTCAAATTTTTTCGAAGTGGCATTTTCGCGGTAAAAATTCAGGCTGAAGGGCAAGTTGCGGGCAATGGCCCACTCAACCGCGCCGGCAACGGCAGCGGCGTTTCTGCCGGTGATGGTGATGGAAATATCGGGGCGGACGCCGTTGGGTAATAATACCGCATCAACGGTGCGCTCAATGGTGGCAAAGGAGCCTTTGCCGCCGCGGGTGGGGCGCAGTCGGTCGTGTGCCTCGCCAACCCCGTCCAGCGAGATCATCAGCTTGATCTTGTTTTCTTTTAGCCAGCCGGCCATTTTGGGCGTCCAGACGGTACCGTTACTCAAAATCACGGCTTGCAAATCCAGGTTGTGGCGGCGGGCCAGTTGTTGGGCGTAGCTGTGCAACTGCCGCACCAACCCAAAATGTAGCGTCGCCTCGCCGCCGGCATATTTTAGTTTGACCGTCTGAAATCCGTTTTTCAGGGAGGAACGGAAAATAGCGTCAATGACCTGCCGTCCAATTTCCACCGACATGTTGTGACTGGATTTGCGCACGTAGCAGTAGGGGCAATCCAGGTTGCAGGCGTTGGTGACGTGCAGCCAGGCGGTCAGGGTGGTGGGTTGCGGCGGCAGAAGTTGCGGTTCGTAGCCCTCCGGGAGCAAAATGTTGGCCGCGGCCAGGGTAAAATCAACTGCCTGTACCGGCGGTTGCGGGCTTTTGAATTCTTGCAAACGTTCAAGCGCCGGCGAATTGAGCACCACCGGCCCCGCCGGGGAATAAGGGCTAATGGCCAGCGTAAAGCCATGCGGCAACGAGTCGAGGTGGAGGTGGGGGGAGAGGTGCCGCAATCTGGTAGTATCGCAGGACGAAGAAAAGGGAACAGC
>CAYWSS010000035.1:0-16728 GCA_964460505.1 uncultured Caldilineaceae bacterium
CAAATTCTGAGACGGCGGTCGGGGCTGACAGAGGTCAGTCTGTAGTCATCGGGGAGCGGGGCGCGATTTTCGACAACATCGGCGATGGCAGTCCAGCCCTGACGTTCTAAATCTTTCCACGGCACATCGTATTTTTTGGGGCCAATCAGCGAGAACACATCTTCTTCACGTCCATCTTCGCGCACCAGCGTCGCTGTCAATCCCAATCGGCGGCGGGCTTGCAGTTCGGCGGTGATGCTGAAAACCGGCGCGGGCAACAGATGGACTTCATCGTAAACAACCAAACCCCAATTGCGTTTGTCAAACAGTTCAAAATGGGGATACTGTGTCGCCGAGGGGGTGTCATCTTCGCTTTTTGCACCCCGCCTGCGATAGGTCATGGTTTGATAGGTGGAAATAGTGACCGGCTTAATTTCTTTGCGCCGGCCGGAATATTCGCCTATCTGTTCTTCGGTCAGGGTGGTTTTATCCAGCAGTTCATCAATCCACTGGCGCACGGAAACGGTGTTGGGGCTAAGCACCAGCGTGCTGCACTGCATCTGGTGCATCACCGACATGCCAACAATGGTTTTACCCGCGCCGCAGGGCAGCACAATGACCCCGGAACCGCCGTGCGCCGCGCCGCCCGCGTAGAAAATTTCGCCGGCTTCCTGCTGGTAGTGGCGCAAATCAAAGGGCTGGTCAGACCGGCTCATTTGGCGCAGCATAAAGCTGAGCGACTCGCCATCAATGTAGCCGGCCAAATCTTCGGCGGGGTAGCCCAGGTTGACCAGCGCCTGTTTTATGTGGCCGCGCCGCCCGGCGTCTACGTGCAGGGTGTGGTCATCTATCTGGCTGATAATGTAGGGTTGCAGCGATTTCTGGCGAACCAGTTCAACAATTACGGCAATATCTTCTGAAGTAAGCCGGAGTTGGCCGCTTTGCTGAATTAGTTTGACCCGCCCGTAGCGGCCAATATAATCCTTAATATCAACTGACACGTTGGACGGCACGGGATATTTGCTAAATTGCTTCAGCCCGGCCAGGATGGTTTCGGCGCCGAGGCCGGTGGAAGCCGCGTTCCAGAGCGACAGGGGCGTAATGCGGTAAGTATGCACATATTCCGGGCTTTTTTCAAGCTCGGCAAAGCGGGCCAGCACATCGCGGGCTGCGGGGTAATGAGGGTTATCTACTTCCAGCAGGATACTTTTATCGCCCTGCACAATAATTGGATTTTGCGGGTTGTAGTTCATGCCGACACTCCGTAGCCCAGTTTTCGCAAATTGCGGCGGAAGGCGGCCAGGTTTTCTTTGGGAACCACAATGGTTTGCTCACCGGCCAGCAGGCACAGCGAGCGCAACTTGCCATCGTTGACAATCAGTTGAGCCAGTACCGGGTCTTTGGCCTTGATGAGCAGGGCCTCGCCCAGTTGTTGCAGGCCGGAAACGCGCCCGGCGGTTTCGGTAAGCAGCACGGCTACCGGCTGGGGCAGGTCATTGCCGGAGTTGGCTTGCAGAAATTCCTCAATATCGGCAATGCGCTGCCTGTTTTCCAGCGCTTCTATCAATTTGGCGCGGTCAATTTTCCAAACGTTTTCGGCGGTTTTGGCTGCAAATTGTTCTAAAAAGAGCTGGTCGCCGGGCGGCAGGGGGGCGGTTGCCACTACATCAAGGTTGGGCAGCACTTTTAATATTTGCCGCTGTTCAACGGGCGAGGGCGTGTATTTTTCGACCAGGCCCAGTACCCAGGCCCCCAGGTTGTTCAACCTGAAATAGAGCAGGCCATCATAACGGCTAAGGCTTAACAAATCATCCGTGCCCCATAAATCTCTGTAATCCCGCCGGGCGCCGGCGGGGTGAATATAGGCCACGTCAATCAAACCCAAAGTGGCGGCGTATTCAAACAGAAAAGCTAACATATATCGAGCCTGAATTATGTGCCAGTCGTTGTACCCGGAGTAACCGAGGCTGCCGTAATGGGAATCTGAAATGTAAAAGTTCCAGAAATCACGGGCCACCTCAAACTTATGGCCGGAGGCCTGCATAAAGCGCGAGAATTCATCAAACTCCAGCCATTGATTTACCTGGCACTCGGCCAGAGCAGCGGCAATGGCGGCGCGTCGCCCGGAAACGGCGGTGAGTTGGCGTTTCCCCTTGCCGGTTTGCCCTTTTATGGCGTTAATCCGGTTAAATTCGTCCAGCAGCTTGCTTTTAAGCCACTTTTTCCAGGCCGTCCGGATGGCTTTTTCCGGCGGGTTGCGAAGCGCTTTTTTTCCGGCGACAGTCAGCTCTAATTTTGTGCCGCTTAATTTTGCAAACCCGGCACTCTGTAAAAGCAGCGGCCAGGCAAAAGCTTTGATGGGGCCAAGGGGGGTGTTATCGTAATCATCCAGCACCTCATCCGGCGGATAAAAATCGCCGCCGTACAGAGCCTGGGTAATGTTTTTGGCGCCGGCTGCCGTAACGCGAAACGTTTTATTGCTGGCCCTTATTTTTCCGGCCTCAATTAAGCGCAGTACGGTAAAAATATCTTGCAGGGCCGCTCGCCCGGTTTCCAGCCGGATTATGGGAGTTTCAACGGTACGTTTAATGGATTTGTGGACTTGATAATCAAACTCAAAAAAAGTTTGGGCAATGGTTTCCGGCACATCGCCTGTTTTTAAGTTGACTTCTCGTGGCGGAGGAACAAGTGCTTTTAGCATCTCTTTCAAATCAAGGGGCATATAATAATGGTAGAAGAACAGGTCCAGGTGCGTTAATGAATTTTTGCTGTATCCGTATCCAAACCCGCCTATATCAGGTTTTTGGCTGTATTTGGCCTTAAATTGAGCGGTGTTCAGCCTGGTTTCATTGGAATGAACAACTTCGGCAATGGCGGCTTGCTGCATTTCATCAAATTGTCGCCACTCATGACGCAGGTTATCGGGGTTGGTGAGGTAGGTGTGGATAACGTCAATAATATCGGCTTTACGGTTGGGCAAACCGGATTCCACCAGTCCGGCCAGTTGCCTTAGTTGCGGTACGGTGTATTGTTGCAAAAAGTCTATTAAATATTGTGGGTCTGGTTGTTTTCTGTATGCGGCCATTTCATAACTCAAAGTTTAATCAATTTAGGATGCGCTATTATACAGCAATTTCAATCAAAACACAGATTAAAAAAATAGAGTCTCACAAGTGTTCAATTTATAAACCGTTGATAATTTAGCCTGGGGTACAGGGGATGGATTTAGATGAAAAACGTGAGGATTTTTATCGGACTGTAGAGGTTGCATATGCTTCTGAAGTAGCGTAAGATCAGGGTGGTTCTTGCCGTTTGAGATCGTGTCTTTAACGGTGCATTGGGCCAGGTGCAGTACAGTATTGAACTGTTGACCACCGCCGCTCAAAAAGTTGCTGCCTTGCCTTTTACCCTCTAAAATGCTTGCACATAACTTAAAACCGTGTATAATCTGTGCCACCACAGTTTGTAACAATTTCCACAAACCTTTTTATCAAATTTCAATGTTGCAATAATAAGGAGGAACCGTATGGTAGGTGTAATGCATTTTCCCCGCACCACAATTGGGAAAAAAGTCATTATGGCTTTATCCGGCGCCGTGTGGGTTGGGTATTTAGCCGCCCACATGTTCGGAAATTTAAAGATTTATACCGGCGCAGCGCATTTTAATGAGTACGCCGAGGGATTGCGCACGCTGGGCGCGCCAATCCTGGGCTATGGGCAGGCGCTCTGGCTTTTCAGGATTATCATTATTTTTGCCTTTGTTTCACATGTTTGGGCGGCATTTACACTTAAACAACTCAACCGCCAAGCCCGCTCCGAAGGGTACGCCGAGCATCGCAAGCTTAAAGCCAGTTATGCCACACTCACCATGATTTACGGCGGTGTGGCTATTTTATTCTTTGTTATTTACCACCTGATGCACTTTACGTTTGGAACGCCCGTCGTTCACCCGGATTTTCAGGCGCACGATGCCTATCACAACGTAGTGGTTGGCTTTAGCTCCTACGGCTATTTTCCGGCCATCATCTATTTAATTGCCCTGGTATTTCTGGGCTTCCACCTGTATCACGGCACGTGGAGCATGTTCCAAACGCTGGGACTAAACAACAAAACCTACGACCAGGGCCTGCGCGGGCTGGCCTGGCTGGCCGCCCTGGTGATTACCCTGGGCTTTGCCACCGTTCCGCTGGGCATATTGTTTGGAATAATCAGCTAGGAGAGGGATAAATAATAATGAACCTTGACGACATTAAAGTAAAAGAAGATACGCTTGATGCCGGTATTCCCGACGGCCCGATTCAGGACAAGTGGGACAGCCATCGCTTTAATATGAAACTGGTCAACCCCTCCAACCGCCGAAAGTTTAACGTTATTGTGGTCGGCTCCGGATTGGCCGGTGGCTCTGCCGCCGCCTCGCTGGGGGAGATGGGTTACAACGTAGATTGCTTTTTCTACCAGGACAGCGCCCGCCGCGCCCACAGCGTGGCCGCCCAGGGGGGCATCAACGCCGCCAAGAATTATCGCAACGACGGCGACAGCATTTTTCGCCTCTTTTACGATACCGTAAAAGGCGGCGACTATCGCTCGCGCGAAGCTAACGTTTACCGGCTGGCGCAGGTGAGCAACGAAATTATCGACCAGTGCGTGGCTCAGGGCGTACCCTTTGCCCGCGAATACGGCGGTATGCTCGATAACCGCTCGTTTGGCGGGGCGCAGGTTTCCCGCACCTTCTACGCCCGGGGGCAAACCGGACAGCAGTTGCTGATTGGCGCGTACCAGGCTTTGCAACGACAAGTCCACGCCGGTACGGTAAAACTGTATCCCCGCACCGAAATGCTCGACCTGATTGTCATTGACGGCAAAGCACGCGGCATTGTCACCCGCAATATGATAACGGGCGAAATTAAATCTTACCTGGGCGATGCCGTAGTGTTGGCCACCGGTGGGTACGGCAACGTCTACAACCTGTCGACCAATGCCATTGGCTGCAACACCACGGCCATCTGGCGGGCCTACAAACGGGGCGCGCACTTTGCCAACCCCTGCTACGTGCAAATTCACCCCACCTGCATTCCACCCGCCGGCGAGCACCAATCCAAGCTGACCCTGATGAGTGAATCGCTGCGCAACGACGGCCGCATCTGGGTTCCGCGCCAGGCCGGCGATAATCGCCCTGCCGCTCAAATTCCGGAAGAGGAACGCTTCTACTATCTGGAAGAAAAATACCCCAGCTTTGGCAACCTGGTCCCGCGCGATGTGGCCAGCCGCAACGCCAAAACCGTGGTTGATGAAGGTCACGGCGTAGGCGAGTTGAGAAACGGCGTCTATCTGGACTTTAGCGAATCGATTGGCCGCCTGGGCCAACAGGTCATCAAAGACCGCTACGGCAACCTGTTTGATATGTACACCAGCATCACCGGCGAAGACCCCTACCAGGTGCCGATGCGCATCTACCCGGCCATCCATTACACCATGGGCGGCCTGTGGGTAGATTACAACCTGCAAAGCGCCATCCCCGGCCTGTTTGTACTGGGCGAAGCCAACTTCTCTGACCACGGAGCTAACCGCCTGGGAGCCAGCGCCCTTATGCAAGGGCTGGCCGACGGCTACTTTGTGGCTCCGTACACCATGAGCAACTATCTGGCTCAAAGCGGGCTTGATAAAGTTGATATGGAAAACGAGGCCGTAGCTCAAGCCGAAGCCGGCGTGCAGAACAAAATCAACAAATTGATGGCCGTCAACGGCAAGTATTCAGTCACCCACTTCCACCGCGAACTGGGCAAAGTGCTGTGGAACGGCGTGGGCATGGCCCGCACCGAGGCCGGCTTGCGTGAGGCGCTGAAACGCATCCCCGAAATTCGGGCCGAATTCTGGGAAAATGTACGGGTTCCCGGCAGCGCCGAAGACCTGAACCAGAGTTTGGAAATGGCCGGTCGCGTGGCCGACTTCCTGGAGCTGGGCCAGCTGATAGCCCTGGATGCGCTGCATCGCTCCGAAAGTTGTGGCGGCCATTTTCGCGAAGAAAGCCAAACCGAAGAAGGTGAAGCTTTGCGCAAGGATGATGAATTTGCTTTTGTTTCTGCCTGGGAATACGCCGGTGACGATAGCATGCCCATCCTCAACAAAGAATCGCTCGCCTTTGAATACGTCAAGTTAACACAACGCAGCTACAAGTAGGGGTGAGAGAAACAATGAAACTTAACTTAAAAATCTGGCGACAGGAAAATTCGCAGACGCAGGGACAGTTGGAAGATTACGTGCTGGATGACGTTAGCCCGGATTCCTCGTTCCTGGAAATGCTCGACTTACTTAACGAAGATTTGATAGAAAAAGGTGACGAACCCGTAGCCTTTGACCACGACTGCCGCGAAGGTATTTGCGGCATGTGCAGCCTGGTTATCAACGGGGTAGCCCACGGGCAGGACCGCGAGAAAATAAAACAGATTACGGTGTGCCAGTTGCACATGCGTCACTTTAAAGAAGGCGAAACCATCACCATTGAGCCGTGGCGGGCCAGCCCTTTCCCGGTGCTAAAAGACCTTATTGTTGATCGCACCGCCTTCGACCGCATTATTCAGGCCGGTGGCTACATTTCGGTCTCTACCGGCAGCGCCGCCGAGGCTAACGCCCTGCCCATTCCCAAAAAGCAGGCCGACGTCTCAATGGATGCGGCGGCTTGCATTGGCTGCGGCGCGTGTGTGGCGGCCTGTCCCAACGCCTCGGCTATGCTCTTCACCTCGGCCAAAATTACGCACCTGGGCGTGCTGCCACAGGGCGAAACCGAACGGTACCAGCGGGTAAGCAACATGGTTACGCAAATGGATAAAGAAGGTTTTGGCTCGTGCACCAATATGGGCGAATGTGAAGCGGTCTGCCCCAAAGAAATCAGCCTCGATTTTATTGCCCGCATGAACAAAGATTTGATTGTAGCTACGCTCAAGGGCATCGAACCGGCGGTGTAGCACAAAACTTAAAATTGTTCAGGCCGATTTATTTTTTGCACCGAATTTCGCAAATTTCTTGAATTTGAAACAATAATTCGTACAATTCGTGTAATTCGGTGCAGAATTTTTTATCAGCCCAAATAGAGACCAAAATCCGATGACTTTGCTCTGCCGCAAATTTGCAATCCCCCCACTGATAAGTAATCTACGGGGGGATTTTTTGATTATTGACCAGGATTTACTATCGGACACTTTTCAACTAATTCAAAAACCTCATTGCGAATACCCACACAACGGGCACACATGGCATAAATAGGCGAATTTATCAAATACTTTCCCGGATTTTTAATAAATATTCGCGTTATTCGCGATTAAAAATGTCAGGTAGTGACCGGTCAGGATAAGAAATGACCCCCGAGCAATCTATTCGATTTACCAAGATTTTACACCGCGTAACCGGCGTGGGGATGCTGCTGTTTCTGGCGCTGCACATTCTGCATATCTGGCTAATGGGCTTTGGGCCGGGAATTTTTAACGCGATAACGGCGGTTTTGCATCACCCTGTGGGGCGACTGCTGCACATTTTTCTCTTTTTCGGCGTGCTTTTTCACGCCGTCAATGGGGTGCGGATGATGTTGGTGGATTTTATCCCGGCGCTGGAGCGGTACCAGCGCCACACAATTTTTGTTTCAACGTTCATCTTCGCGCTGGTGTTTATTCCCAGCGCCTTGCTCATTCTGATGGATGCTTTTTTGCCGTCGTTGTAGGAAACTTCATTATAAACCACAAAGGACACAATGATTTTTCACAAAGTTCACCAAAAAATTTTGCGTGCTTTGTGGTTAGTATTTTTCGTGCAAGGTCTGGTTTGTTCGAAGTAAGGGGTTGTGAAAAATCTTATGCCGGGAGAAATTTTTATTCGGCGAGCAGCTGAACGCTGCGGCGAAGATGGAAATCTGTTTGAATTGTACGCCTGGTTTTTTATGCGGCTGTCCGGCCTGATTTTGCTGGGGATGGCCGTATTTCATCTGATATATATGCAGTTCATTATTCCCGGCGGGGTAACACACATTGATTACGACATCATTGTTACCCGCTGGGCCAATCCCGGCTGGCGTCTCTTCGACCTGCTGTTGCTGCTGTTTGCCCTCACGCACGGCGTGAACGGTCTGCGCCGGCTCCTTGAAAAAAAGGTTTACAATGCTTCGCGTCGGGGTGTAACCAAAGCTGTTCTGTTTTTTGCGTGGTTTCTTTTGCTGGTTATGGGCAATGCAATTATCTTCAGCTTCATTCCCCAATAGACATTAATTGGAAATAACGTAGTCTATTAAAGAATGGTGCGTAAATAACTTACCCAATTGGGGCCGGCAACATATTGCAGATTGTGCATTGCGTATTGCGTAAAGAGCAAAATTATACGCAGTACGCAGTACGCAACACTTGCGCCGGACCCCTGCGGGTCAGTGCAGGTGTACGAGGAAATGGGGAAGTTAATTAATTCTCATTCCCAAATAATAGACATTATACCGATTAGTCTTATGTCAGCCGGAAAAAGCAGGATCTACGGCAGAATTAAAGGATTTTTGTCCTGTCATTCAGAAAATCCTGCTCTACACGATGGGGACAAAGCGCATTTTAATTAAATCGCTTATTCGTGTCACATGTGCCCGTTGTCTGGGTATTCGCAATTAAAATCGGTTGTTTGATGACAAACAGCTTTATTTCCGATAATGTCTAATGAGTGAAGCTCACCTTACTCAAGAAGCTGGTTAACACGATAGACAACCACGTCGCCACTAACGCCCTTTAACTTCAAGTCGGTCACGGGAGTGGCATCCACGGTATCGCGAATCAAATCGCAGGTTGTGCGGTTAATGAGCGCCTCACCGGCTTTGGCCACGCCACATATTCTGGCCCCCAAATTTGCGGCGGTTCTTTTTTAATGTTGCGGCTACCTGTTACTGCAGGGGAAGCTGCATCTGGTACTGCGGCGTAGAATTATTTGCCCCCACCGGATTAATGGCCAGGGCCGGTTCCGTAACCGCGCCGTTTATCGACAGTCCCGCGCCGGTAAGCAGAATTTGAGGATTGTTTTTGTGAACCGTGTTCAGCAACTCCCACTGAATAATGTAAGGCATCACCTGAGGCAAGTTGCTGCCGAAGATTTTCAGATAATGTTTCAGCACCTTGGCTCGGGCCCTGGCCTCTATCTGTTCCTGCTGCGCAAAAATCAGCGTTTCCTGCAAATTGGAGGGGATCTCTATTTTTACTAAATTAATGGATAGTACGGATAGCGCCACAAACCCGAGCCTATCCGCCAGCGTTTGTTTCAACTGCCGCTCTATCCGTTCCCGCGTGTTTTCCCCGGCCAGATTCTGCCAGGGGTGAACCGCTATCAGCTTGCGTAAAATATGTTCAATGCGCCAGCGCAGGATACCGTTCCACCCTCCGTCATTCAGGGCCGGTAGTTTGGGCAACAGATCCGCCCTAAACATCTCCGGCTCTACCTTAACCAGCCCCTGAACTGTGATATTCAGCGGAATATCCTCGGTTGAGCGCACGTGGTCGAATGTTATTTGTTGGCCGCGCGGGCCAACATATAGTGTGGCCAGCGCCCTTTGGCGGGGAGTTAGCCACACCCGGCCCGGCCCCTTTATTTTATATCGATTGACCGGGCTTACAACCAATACCCGTTCAGTTGGATTAAGTTTCATTCTGCGCATTAATTATACCCTCCCATCTTGTTACTACGTACCCAATTTGTCCGGCAATGCCTCCCACTTATTGAATTAGTTTTGTCGCCCGCTAGTTAACCACGTGACCGGCAGCGATTAAACTAATTCCCAAAAGAAGAAGCAACGTTACCAACACTGCTATCAGAACTATGACTGCCATTGCGCTTGCTCCTTTCCTATTGCACCATTGCTAATTACTGTGTATAATAGATACAAATACACCATTATAATACATAATTTTTAACATTTTGTCAATGAAAATACACAATATTTAAGGTAATTTACACAAAATCCACATAATTCATCTTGTGTCGCAACGTCAAATCATCATTTTTTGTGTATTTTATCATACGGACAAGGATTTCCACAAAACCCCATATAACCTGATTGAGGGTAAACAGTATGAATTCGCAAACCTCGCCGCCTCCGGTTATTGCCCAGGCCAAAACATTGGCGGAGCATATTATTGCTGATTCCCGGGCAGAACAGGTTTTTACCGGTCAGACGGCAGTTACAATTATGGATTACCGTCAAAACGCTTTGGCAGAAAGCTATCAGCATGGACAGACGGTTGCCCGGATTTTAGAGAGTTGGCATGCAAATTCAGATCTGCAGGCCGCCGGTTTGTTACACTCTTTTGTGTATAAAGGTGCAATTTCCACAGAGCAAGTAGCTGCTGTGTGTAATCAGCGTACCGCAGATTTGTGTCACCACTATTGCGATACGTTGCAACAGGCTACGGAAAATCGACGGCGGGGCAGGCCATCGGTCATCAAACGGACTAAGCTCTATATGGCCGCGTATCAAGACCCGGAGCTGGCCTTTTTGGGTGTTGCCGGAATGTGGGACCATTTTATGACGGCCCGGCATAGCAACGATCCAATTTTGCAGCGTGTTTTTGTAAACGAGGCGCAGGAGGTAATGATTCCGTTGCTGGAAATGCTGGGGATGTGGAAGTTAAAAACAGAAGTGGAGGCCTGGGTGACACAATACCATATGAGTCCACAGGTGTATGAGCAACTGGCTAAACGCCTTTCGCAATCTGAAGCGACCCGTACAGAAGCTTTTGAATTATTCAAAAGCGCCCTGATTTCTGCGCTGCCCAAGGCTGAGATACTGTTTAAACCGGTTACTGTTCTACATATTTATAACCCCTCACACCCCGAAAAGGTTCATCACGAGCCGCTGAACAAGCTTACCGTAGATGTACAGGTAGATACAGAGCCAGCCTGCTACCAGGCTTTGCGCTGGGTTAATCACTTCTGGCAGCCGGTAGAATACAAACTGGTTGACCATATTGGTATGAGCAAATTAAACGGCTATCGCTGCCTGGAAACAACCGTGCTTGTCCCGCTGGGCAACAATCATGTTCGTGCTCACGTAAATATTTATACCAAAGAAATGAAAGAGATTAATCAGTGGGGCATCGCTGCCCTTGAAATAAGAGACAGACAACAAGCGAAAATGCCCAGAACATGGTGGGCGCAGAAAGAGCAAGGATTTGCCAACATTTGCACTGCCCCTTTGGGCACCCTGCCCGATATTTTGTACGTGTTTACCCCGCACGGGCAGCTCTTTCGATTTGCCCGAGGGTCGACCGTGGTGGATTTTGCCTACCATCTCCACAGTGAAATTGCGCACCAGTGCAAGCGGTTTAAAATTAATGGCGAAGCCGTAGGGCCGGCTACTATTCTTCACCATCTGGATTTAGTTGAACTGGAACGGGACCCGCACTTTGCCGGGCCAAACCGGACCTGGCTGCACGCGGCCCGAACCAATCGGGCCAAGAGCCATATTGAACGATTCTTAAAGCGGCAACAACAGGGTCAAATTCAAGGGAGAGAAGTGATTGACACCCAACTCCGTGAATTGTCAAACCATTACCGCATTGATATTCCCAACCACCGGATTGAACAAACCTTAAACGAAGCTACCCGTCGATTTAATTATGACCGGACGGAAAGTTTGCTGGCAGACATTGCCTTGGGGCGCGTTCCCACGGCCCCCATTTTGCACCCCCTCTTTTCAGAAGAGGTGGCCCGGCAAATTGAACGCCCAAAAAAAACCCGGCTGCGCACAAGGCAAATGCAACTGGCTCAATGCTGCAAACCCCGGCCCGGAGACGAGATTATTGGCCGGGCTCGATATTTGCGCGGCGAGATAATCCGGCTGAAAATTCATCAGGCTGATTGCGAACGAATTGCCACCCTGCCTGATGCCATTCCGCTTAAATGGCAATTGCAGCCCCGGCTTAATACCCTGGCCCGGCTGGAAATAACCGCCCTGGACAAAAACAGCCTGCTTCAGGATGCGTTGGCCCAATTGAGCACTCACTATCCAAAAATAATAATTCTCAAAGTTGAAGCTATTGCCAGAAACGGCACCGCCCGCCTCAATTTTACCGTAGAAGCTCAGGACCAACCCTTAATTGATATCCTCACCAAAAGTTTTGAGAATTTACCGGGCCACAATATTAACGAAGTGCGGCAAATGCGGCTCACCTTTTCAGAGAGAGAAGAGTTAGTAAAACCGGCGCATCCCGTTGGATTTAATCCCTATCGGCGGCAGCCGGTAAAAGACCGGGATATGTTTTTTGGGCGAACTGAACAGATGGCTCACATTCAGGAGTTGCTACGAACCGGAGCCGGCGCTGCTTTTGTGCAGGGCCAGAAACGAGTGGGCAAAACATCGCTGTTGCTGTACCTGAAAAAATATTACCTTAACCGCCAATCCAAAATCCCGGTCTTTATTGATTTTCAACTGCTGGGCAGTTTGAGAGGGCCAAATTTCTTTTACGAAATTGCCAGTGCGGTATACAACGATTTGCAAGCCGAAAACCAACTGGCTCACATGGTTGAACCGCCCCTTAAAGAGCTGTTTGCCCGTGACCCGGCCCGCCAACTGGCCGATTACCTGAAACATGTGCAAAGTTTCTTTGGCTTTAACAAACTTGTCTTATTAATTGATGAATTTAGCCGCACCATTGACGCCTTTCAGGAAAATAGAATAGACGACACCCTGTTTCACCAGTGGCGGGGAGTAATTCAGGCAACTGCGCCGGAGGTGAGCTATGTAATGGTCGTGCAGGAACAAACCTACAACCACCTTCGCCTGCAAATTGACCAATTGACCCTGGCCCCCATTTGGCACCTGCTGGAACTGGGGGAAACCATTCGGTTAAGCCCGCTAAACAAAAAAGATGCTCATCAACTCATCAAGCGCCCCACCTCCAATCATATTGAATATTCGCCGGAGGCGCTCAACGCTGTGTGGCGGCTGACCGGCGGCAGCCCCTTCTTGATTCACGCCTTTTGTTTTAGCCTGGTGCGGCACATGGCCCACCACCACAATCGCCTGGTAGAACCGGACGATGTGGAAGCCACACAGGTTGAATTTATGCACCCCAACGAAAGCATTTTTGCTCATTTGCTGCATATTATTCATAATATCAGCCATGCTGCCTCTATTTGCCATCAACTTGCCATTACGCCCAATACCATCGTAGACACACCGGTAACCTTGCAAGCGCTAAACGCTTTTCTGCCCCAACCAGCAGAAGCTATAAATGGCGCGTTACAACAATTAAAAGAGCAACACATTTTAATTGAGCCGGCGCCCAACCATTGGCAATTTGCCGGCTTACTCTTTGCCCGTTGGCTGGCCACAAACCGGGTTCTGGAATAAGCAGGAGGAAAGAAGTGGGATTTATTAAAGCTCGTTTCTTTGGACGTCAAACTATTATTCAAGATTTGGTGCAGGGCGTACTGGTACCAACCCAACCCCTGGATTATTCGCTGGTTGGCCCAAAAATGTCCGGCAAAAGCCGCCTGCTTAAATTTTTGGCCTCAGACACAGGGCCGCTAAAAAGTGACGGCTACCGGGATTGGCGGCCGGAAAACTTTAAGGATGGACACAACCTTGTGGTGGGCCATTACGATTGCGATTGGCCCGAAGCGCAGGAGCACTTGACCCACTTTATCAGCCGGCAATTACAGTTGCAGCTACGCGAAGATACCCAACTTCAACTGAACTGGTCCCTGATAGATAACGCCTCGTCACCGGGGCAACAAATTGGGATGCTGGTGCGGCAACTGGAGCAGCAGCACATTCGGTTGGTACTGCTGCTGGACAACTTTGACCATGTCCTGCGTAACGAAAGCGTTACGCCCGATATGATTAACGAACTTCGGCCCCTGACTAACGAGTTGGGGTTAATTGTAACCACAGAATACCCGCTTCACACCATGAGCGAGTCAAAATTTGCCTCGCCCTTATTTAACGTTATGCACCAGCTCTTTGTGGGGCTGCTCACCCCCGATGCCACGCATGACTGGATAGCCGCATACGCCGAACGTGTACCAATTCCTGACGACGTGGCCGAAAACCTGGCAGAACTAACCGGGAGGCATCCCTTCCTGCTGGCCCGCGTTAACGACATTATTATGGAATTGGAGCCATTTATTTCAGAAGCTGTCTTACTCAACAAAGAACACTTACCCCTGGTGCGGTTGCGTCTGGCCGAACATGGACGGCCCTTGTTTGACACCGTTCTGCGCAAATTACAGGACGAAAAGGGAGAGCCGGCTGTTACACTGGTTAATCAAATAGTTGCGTCCCCCATTGCGGTTGGACAGGTCCCCCTCGAACAGATTAGCACGTTGAACTGGCTCATCAATGAAGCCATTGTTAAGTTTGATGACAAATTCTATCGCATCTTTTCACCCTTGTTTGAAACATTTTTTACAGACCAGATGCATCTGGAATTACCTGCTGCCGGCAGCCTCTCCTCAATCACAAATGACACTGCCGCCATTTTTGATTCACTGACCCCCACAGAAGCAGAACTGCTGCGCTATTTTCAGCGGAACAGCAATACGCCCATCAGTTTCGAGCAACTCCTGGCCAATGTCTGGAACCAGCCGGAAGCATCGCCCCGGCGCGTTCAGGAAGCCATTCGGCGGCTTCGTAACAGCCTGAGCAAACAATTGCAGCCGGTGGGTCAAATTAAAAGTGAGCGAGGCGTGGGGTACCGCTACATTCCCGCCGGCTCCACATATGGGCAAGAAAAAAGTTACACGAAGGCACACGGAGAAGGCACAGACGCAAGGCGCACTGAGAAAAAATAAAAATCTTTGTGTATCTCTGTGAGTCCTCTGCGGAACGCTGTGTTCCTTTTTTGGCTCCGGCTTGTCCGGGTTAGGCATCTCCACAAAATAATTGCCCCAAAATTCGTGTGGCGTGTTACGTAACAGGGTAATTTTATCACGCAACACGCATTACAGTGAATGGGTATAACTTTATCTGCCCAGACCCACAGGTACTGAGAAATTTAAAAACTGCCTGTCACCTGATTATTGCAAAGCCCTTAAGCCTGTGATAAACTATTTCCAGTTTTCACCTCACACAGTCGCAAATTCACAGAATTTGCCGTCGAATCGGCAAATTGACCCGGGGCAACGCTCCTTGATTGGCAGAGGATAGCCGGCATGAAACATCGACTCAAGCAAAATTTCGAAACACTGAAATTAAAGCTGCCCAAAAAGTTATCGAACTCACCAACAAATTTCTTCAGCGCTCTTTTTTTGATGCCACTGCTGTTTCTTCAGGCTGATTTACTCACCTGGATTTTAATTGCCGTAATAGCCGGCATCATCATGATTTTTATTTTGATTGCATTTATTCTGTTACCGCTGTCAAAACGGTCTGCCAAACCGAAACCCGTCGACGACATAATCCCGGAATCGCAAAAAGCAACTCAGGTTTCCACCCCGGTTGCCGCTCCGGAAGAAACCATGCCCTCGGCCCCGGTAACACCTCAATCTGATATTCCGACCATGGCTACATTACCTAAAGTTGAATCTGTGGCCCAGCCGGATACCGCGCCCGTTTCCGGCAAGCGCCCGGCAAACATTGGCTGGCAAATTGCCGGAATTACAGATGTTGGCCTTCGACGGGAACTGAACGAAGACAACCTGATAATGATTGAAGGTGAAATGGCAAATCTTGGCCCCTACGGCCTCTATGTTGTTGCCGATGGGCTGGGCGGGCACGAAGCCGGCGAAGTGGCCAGCCGGCTGACGGTTGAATCTATTCAGCAGCAACATTTGCAAAACCCTCCCTCTGCCGCCGGCACCCCCTACGAAGAATGGTTAAGGGATGCTGTTCTTGCCGCTAATGAAGCAGTACTAAAATATCAGGAAAGCCACAAAGAAGCGCAAAAGATGGGGTCTACCCTGATTATGGCCCTGATTGATGGGGAAACCGTTCACGTGGCCAACGTGGGCGACAGTCGGGCCTACCTGCTGACGGATGAAGAAATAAAGCAGATCAGCATTGACCACTCATTGGTGGAACGGCTGGTACAAATTGGGCAGATTACCCGCGAAGAAGCGCGCGTTCATAAACAACGAAATGTAGTGTACAGCATTATCGGCGAAAAACGAAGACTGGAAATTGGGTACTACCATGAAACCATGGCTCCGGGAAACCGCTTGCTGCTGTGTTCCGATGGCTTGAGCGGGATGGTTGCCGACGAAGATTTGCTGCGGATTAGCCGGCACGAATTCAATCCGGCCAAGGCCGGCCAGGTGATGATTGAAGCGGCCAAACAAGCCGGGGGGCACGACAATATCACCGCGATTCTGGTTCAAATGGATGGCACCTCGTAGTTCCCGACTACACAGCGTGACAGATGAAAATACCACGGCAGCTAGAAAACAAGTCCACCCAATTGGCGCTTACCGCCGCAGCGAGTGGGCTTATTTATTTGCTGGTTTTTACAATTCCGTTTCTACTGCCAAATCTGTACCAGACTATCCCCCCGGTTGATTACACAAAATTAACCCGTTATTCCGCCGGCGGATTTCTGGCCTACGTCGCGGGCATTGTGAGCTTATTTGCCCTTTATCTTTGGGCCATCAATCTACTTTCCCCGGATAGCGACACCGGCAGTCGGCAGTCGGTGGCTAACGGTCAATTTATTTTTGGCGGCGGCGCTGTGTTTGCCGCCATCCTGCTTTTTTCCTACCCCCTCACCGCCATCGACCTGTTTATTTACGCCATTCGCACCC
>CAYWSS010000036.1:0-16452 GCA_964460505.1 uncultured Caldilineaceae bacterium
CGAGAAGGTGGACGAACGGTTGGCGCCGGGATTATCACCAAAATTGTGGAGTAGCCTGACTAATCGAGTACACTAAGGCATAGATTAGCTGGCTTTTGGTAGAAAGGAGTCAGGGGGTTGAGAAGGCCGTTGGTGTCTTCTCACCCTCTTTTTAATGAATTATGGCTAAAAAAGCAGTTCGAATGGTAATTACGTTGGCTTGCACAGAATGTGGTGAGCGAAACTACACATCGCAGAAGAATCGGCGCAACGATCCAAGTCGCCTTGAGTTTAAGAAATATTGTCCACGATGCCGTACGCATCAGGCGCATCGTGAAACCAAGTAGTAAGCGTTGGATTTAGTGCATAATACTCAGGTATTGAGAGGGGTATTTTAGGGTGGCAAAATCAAAATCACGTGCGGCTTCATCAGGCGGCGAAGAACCTAACGTAGTTGTAAAATATTTTCAGGATACACGGGCAGAATTGCGGCGGGTCACATGGCCTACTCGCGATGAGACAAAAAACCTGACCTTGATTATTGCGGCGGTAACTCTGGCTATGGCCTTTTTTCTGGGAACGCTGGACTATGTTTTTCAGGTTGTTGTGGCGGGTGTTATTTCCGGAGATATTATTAGAATTGGAATTGCGGTTATTTTGTTTCTGGCTGGTATTGCGGCATTTTATTATAATAACCAGGAAGTTTAGCTGCTTAACACATCGACGTTGGGTTTGAGATAAAATCAGGGTGGGGTATGGCTGACAAAACTAATATTGACAACACAGCCGAAGAATCTAAACACCTGGATGACCCTTTGGAAGAAGAGGGTCTGGATGCAGAAGGTGCTGATTCTGAAGATGCAGAGTTGCCTCGTCCGGACGGCACAGAGTGGTACGTAATTCACAGCTACTCCGGGTATGAGAACAAAGTAGAGAAAAATCTTATGCACCGCATTGAATCGATGGGGATGCAGGATAAGATTTTTCAGGTTGTGGTTCCAACCGAAGAAGAAGTTGAACTCAAGGACGGGCATCGCAGAACAATTGAACGCCGGGTCTTTCCGGGATATATTCTGGTAGAGATGGTTTTAGATGAAGACTCCTGGTATGTGGTGCGGAACACACCGGGGGTTACCGGATTTGTGGGTTCCGGCTCTAAGCCCACCCCACTTCGCCCGGATGAAGTCGACAAAATCCTCAAGCGAATGGAAGCGGAAGCTCCCAAAATTAAGGTTAGCTTTAAAATTGGCGAGAAAATCCGTATTGTTGAAGGGCCGTTTGAAGACTTTTTGGGCACCGTAGATGAAATTGACCTTGACCGCGGCCGGGTAAGGGTTCTGGTAAATTTCTTTGGGCGTGAAACGCCGATTGAACTTGACTTTTTACAGGTAGAACGTACCTGATAGGATTTTTGAGGAAATTGCCATTTGTGGCAATTGGAAGGATTAGAAATGGCTAAAAAAGTAAAAGCTTTGGTAAAATTGCAAATTCCGGCAGGAAAGGCCAACCCGGCTCCGCCTGTTGGCACCGCATTGGGGCCGCATCAAATTAATATTATGGCCTTCTGCAAAGAATATAATGCCAGAACCCAAAATATGATAGGCTCCATTATTCCTGCTGAAATTACCATATATACCGATCAAACTTTCTCTTTTATTACCAAAGCTCCCCCTGTTAGCGACCTTTTGAAAAAGGCTGCCGGTCTGGATAAGGGCTCCGGGGTACCTAATCGAGATAAAGTTGGTACGGTGACCCGGGCGCAAGTTCAGGAAATTGCCCAGACCAAAATGCGCGACCTTAACGCGATTGACATGGAAGGTGCCATGCTGCAAATTGAAGGGTCTGCCCGTAGCATGGGGATTATCGTAGAAGGATAATAATTATTGTTTGCATGGCCAACCTGACTGCGGACGGCCAGTGGGAGGATTTTAGAGAGAATCTCAGGAAATCCGCCATTACCACATTAGGAGGAAAAAATGCCTAAACGAGGCAAAAAGTATCGAGACGTAGCAGAACTAATTGATCCAGAAACTTTTTACGCACCAGACGAAGCGGTAAGTTTAGTCAAAAAATCATCGTATTCTAAATTTGATGCCACCCTTGAAGCCCACCTGCGCATGGGGCTGGATCCCCGCAAGGCAGACCAGCAGATTCGCTCAACGGTAAAGTTACCAAACGGTACCGGCCGAATAATCCGTGTTTTGGTTTTTGCCGAAGGTGAAGACGCACAAAAGGCCTTGGATGCCGGCGCAGATTTCGCCGGCACCGATGAGCTTGTTAAACAGATTCAGGGCGGCTGGTTTGAATTTGATGTGTCAGTGGCCACACCCAACGTCATGTCTAAAGTTGGCCGCCTGGGGCGTCAGCTTGGCCCCCGTGGCTTAATGCCCAGCCCCAAAGCCGGCACTGTGGTTCCCGGACAAGACCTGGAACGTGTTGTAAAAGAATTAAAGGCCGGCAGGGTAGAATTTCGGTTGGATAGAACGGCAAACGTTCACGTTCCAATTGGAAAAGCAAGTTTCTCAGAGGAAGCCCTGTTACAAAACCTGACCTCGCTGATGGAAGCTATTATGCAGGCAAAACCCTCGGCGGCCAAAGGTATTTATCTTAGAAAAATTACCCTGTGCGCTACAATGGGGCCTGGGGTAAAAGTAGATGCTACTCAGGCTTCGGCCCTAAAAGCATCGTAGTAAATTTTGTCAGTTTAACTGAATAGTACTAAATATTCTGGTACCCAGGACAGCAGGTGCGTTTAGCGCTTAATAGTTAATATAACCTGCCGAGGTTAGAATTTAGATGCGATACGTTTTGCGCCACTTGTTGGTAAAGTGCGCAGATTTGTTATCATTTTGACATTTGAGTCTCTACCCTGGCAGGTAGAGACTTTTAATTTTTTAGAAAGGAGGAAAAACTTGGCTATAACACGCGAAAAGAAAGAGCAGATGATTACCACTTACGTGGAACGAATCAAAGCTAGCGAGGCGATAATCATTACTGATTATCGTGGCCTCACCGTACCTGACGTTCAGGAACTCCGGGCGAAGATTCGTGAAGCTGATGGCAGCTACATGGTTGTAAAAAATACGCTGATTCAACGCGCAATAGAAAAAGCCGGGTTACCCGCTATTGATGACTTGTTAACAGGCCCGGTGGGTATTGGTTTCTGTGCCAGTAATGTGCCTGGCGTGGCAAAAGCGTTAACCGACTTTGCCAAACGAAACGACAGCCTGGAAGTAAAGGGTGGACTAATGGGCAGCACCCTGCTTGATCAAGCCGCCGTTAAGAGTTTGGCTTCATTGCCGTCTCTGGATGTATTGCGGGCTCAAATTCTGGGCCTCATCAATGCTCCGGCTACGCAAGTGGTTGGTGCAATTGCCGGTAGTGTACGTCAAGTGGTTAACGTGGTTAAGGCTTACGCCGAAAAAGATGGCGAAACCGCTGCTGCTGACGCTTAATTACAAACCCATTTTGCCTCTTTTGGGGTTTAGGGGCTTTGACGATATATTGCGTACTGCGTGTTGCGTAAGCTTCCATATTACGGAGTACGAAATATGCAATATCAGGCTTGTACCCTGCAAATTCCAAAAGAATCAGGTTTGTTGCTAAACCCCTTTGCTTATCAGCAAAGGTTAATTAAATAAAATATACCTGCCTACACTAAGTGGGCTTGATAAAATCAGGAGAATATAATGGCTGATCTGGAAAAAATTGTTGAAGAACTGAGCCAGCTTACCGTACTGGAAGCTGCTGAACTGACCAAATTACTGGAAGAAAAATGGGGCGTAAGCGCTGCTGCCCCGGCTGCTGTCATGGCCGTTCCTGGTGCCGTTGCCGTCGCTGAAGAAGAAGAAGAGAAAACCGAATTTGATGTAACCCTGAAAGAAATTGGGGCTAAGAAAATTCAGGTTATTAAAGCCGTGCGCGGTCTCCGCTCCGACCTGGGCTTGAAAGAAGCCAAAGAATTGGTTGATAGCTTCCCGACCAAAATTTTGGAAGGTGTGCCAAAAGAAGCCGCCGAAGAAGCCAAAACCAAACTGGAAGCCGAAGGGGCGGTTGCCGAAGTCAGCTAAATCTGCCTTTTACGCAATCAAAAAGAGCCGCTGCATTTACAACAGCGGCTCTTTTTTTGATTGCCCCACAGTTAATCAAGCGGCGAGATTTTTTCAATAACCTGAGCATATTCGTCGGCCAGCGCTTCTGCTTCTTCTTTAGAACCGGCTTCAGTGGTTACCCTAAAATAGGGCTGGTCGGGATCAGGTATAATTAACACCCATCTATCCGGGTCTAAATTTACTTTTACGCCATGTTGGGCCTGGTTGGTATATTTATCAAACTTTTCATTAATAAGCCGCATAACTTTTGGCTTTGCTTCCCAAATGCAAGATACCCGCCTGTCTGCAATGTGGTAGGGAGGTAAATTAAACACGGCATCGCTGATAGCAGTTTTCTGAGTTGCCAGGAATTCAAGTAGTTTTGCCACGGCCATCATTCCGTCAAAGGCGCACTGAAAGTCCGGAAAGATGAAATTTCCTTTGCCGTTTGCGCCCATAATAACGTTTTTAGAGTAAGTGGCCCTTATTAAGGCATCGTGTTCCATATCCGTGCGAATGATGTGTCCCCCGTGACGTTGCGCTATTTTTTCAAAAATGTTGGGTTGGTTAACCGGAAGCGTAATTGAACTGCCCGGGGCATCACGCAGCGCCAGTTCAACCATAACTGCCGTGGCGGCGGTGCCATTCATTAATGTGCCCCGGTCATCAACCAGCGTAATTTTTTCTCCACCGGGGTCCAGGTGTACCCCCAATTGTGCATCCAGCGCGGTGGTGATTAACTGCATTTGTTTGAGCGTTTTTTGAAAGCCGGCTTGCTCCGGATAAACGTTGGACACATCGATATTGGCGTTTAAGGCCACAATATTGCATTTAAGCCGGTCAAAGATAATGGGGAGAACATTGGTTATGGGCACGTCCGAAAAATTGACAACTAAATTAAAGAATGCGTCCTGAATGGCTTTGGTGTTGAGGTGTTTAAGAAAATCTTCAATATACCGTTCTTTTACATAATCGGCGTATTCAATGTTGCCGATATCCTCAAGATAAACCCGCCGAAAGTCTTCTCTAAAAAAGATGCGCTCAATCGTTCGTTCTTCATTTTTACTGAGATTTAGCCCTTCGCTATCCATAAAGCGAATATCTACCACCCGCTGGTCAAAGGGAGACAGCCTGACGTGAACCCCGCCTGCGGCTCCGGAAATTTTTGTGTAATACCGGGCCACAGGAATGGGTTGATTGCCCAGATCCCAGGCATCAATGCCGGCCGAAGGCAGCCCGGAAATAATAGCCCGTTTGATCATTCTTGGACTGCGGTGTGTATCTCTATTAACGGTGACAATAGACCCTTTGGTATGGGTTGCGCCAAAGGCCGCGCCCAACTTGGCGCTAAATTCGGGCGTTAAATCAATATTAACCACCCCGGTTACGCCATACCGGCCAAACAGCACCCGGCGGCCCTGAGACCCCCAGATGATGCTGCTGTTAACAATGGCTCCCGGTTCAACCTCTTTGCCCGGCCAAATTTTAACGCTGGGGTGGACTACGGCGCCCTCTCCAATAATTGTGCCATCGCCAATTACGGCGCTTTCAAAAACGGTAGCAAACGATTTTAGGCTGCATTGCCGCAAAACTACGGCTCCACTGGTTTGTACCCGTTCCCCAATATAACAGTTGCGCCACAAAATAGAGCGGTCAATTTGAGCCTCATTATCCACCACGGTGTAATCTCTGATTACGGTTGGGCCAAGAATAACGGCTCTGCTTTTTATTTGCACAGAGTTGCCCAGGTAAATTGGCCCCTTTAGATAGGCACTGGGCGAAATGTCTACGTCGTTGCCGGCCCAAATTCCATCACCCAGATAGTTGCCTAAATCCAATCCCTCTACCTGCCCCTCCAGGGCGTTGGCTGTGGCCCGGGTGTACTCGGCAATGTTGCCGACATCGCACCAGTAGCCATCGGTAATGTAGCCGTGCAGGGGACGCCCCTGTTCGTGAAGCATTTTGAATAAATCATTGGCAAAATCAAAAGGCGTGTCAGCGGGAACGTATTCCAGAATCTCCGGCTCCAAAACGTAAATTCCGGTGTTTACATGGTCAGACATCACGGACCCGCGACTGGGTTTTTCTTGAAAACGAGTAATATGCCCTTCGCTGTTAATGGTGATAACCCCGTATTCAACCGGATTGGCAAGATTGAATAGAGCCAACGTGGCCAGGGTATTTGCATTTTTGTGGTATTCTGACAGGCCGGTCAGGTTGATGTTGGTCAATGCGTCGCCACTGATGACTACAAACGTTTCATCCAGAAAATCCTGGGCGTTTTTTACACTGCCGGCGGTTCCCAACGGCGTTTCTTCCACACTGTAGTGAATTTTCATGCCAAAACTGGACCCATCGCCAAAGAAATCCTGAATTAAATCGGCCAGATATTGAACCGTAACCACGACCTCGGTGATGCTGTGTTTTTTTAGCAAATCAAGTATATGTCCCATTACCGGTTTATTAACAATGGGAATCATTGGTTTGGGTCTTTGTATGGTGAGTGGCCGCAGGCGAGAACCCGTGCCTCCTGCCATGACAACCGCTTTCATTGGGGGAAATCTCCTGAACTCTGTGGATGGAAAAGCTGGTTCCATGATACCACAAAGTTGGATAGCCGTAAATAAATTTGGAAAATAACAGGTTGAATTTTATGTTAAATGATGTTAATGCAGCAGTGGAGAAATAAAAAAGAGTATCCCCCCGGAATACTCTTTTTTATCGTAATTTGAGAGGTTGCCAAGGGACTATCCCCCCGCAATCAATTGATCAAATGCGCCGAAAAACGCCTCGTAGCCCGGCCAGCCCGGCACGTTGCCCCTTACCTGACCTTTTGCATCTATCAGCACAAATGTAGGTGTGGCTCTAACGCCGTAACGTTGAAGGGCCGGCTTGTTTTCGGCATAATCTACATTTAGCCGCACAATCTTTATTTTGCCGTCAAACGCTTCACCCAGGTTTACCACCTCTGGTTTTACCTGCTGGCACACATGGCACCAGTCGGCGTGAAACCACACCAACGTCGGTTGTCCCAATTGCCCTGCTTCCGCCAAAGAAACAGTGGCGGGGTCGGATGCGGGGCCAAGATACCGGGTTTCCCGATCCACGGCCGCCACTGAATCCGTTACAGAGGCTGCGTTTGGTTGCGTCGTAAACGTTAATCCCAACATCTGCGCAGCCCCGAATAAAACCAGACCCACAACCAGTACTGCCACCCCAATTATCAGATATTGACCGGTGGAGCTTTCCGTTGAATTTTGTTTTCCGCGTCGCCTTTTTGCATGTTGAGCAGCCATTGCGTCTCCTTAAAAAAGTAACCCCAAATACAACCTTAATTGTATTTTAAGACACCGGTCAGTTCTGTAAGGCAGCTCACTATTGGCTGCAAGAATTTTGATTCTATGCAATAATTATCTCAATAATCCGGGGCGATGGTGACTCGGCCTGAACCCGGCCACAGCGCTCCCTACCTATTAAGAAAATACCTGCGCAATAAGAAAATCGACCTGAAATTCCGGAACAAGGCGGGACGCTTTAAAATTTGACATCCTCGCCAACAAGTCCATAATTTTAATGACGTAAGGAAGTTATGTAAGTAGTGGGCCACGTAGTCCGGCAAAGTGACCCTTAACGATACTCCGCGGCGCTGCGTATCTCAACTACCAACAATCCTATTTTATACGAGGACTTTTGATGAGAAAGGGTAAAAAATCCATAATGATTTTAACCAGGGCTAATTTTTTCTGGACAATTGCCGTTGTGGCGTTGACTCTATTAGGGGGGGCCGGTTGTCAGCCGTTTTCTTTCGACTATAAATTTAAGGGCACACAATTTGACACACCCATCCCCGTACCAAATTTTGAGTTGGTTGACAGCAACAATCAACCGTTCCATTTGAAAGATGTTGCAGGGAATGTGGCTTTAGTTTTCTTTGGGTATACCTTTTGTCCTGATGTTTGTCCGCTAACTCTGGTAGATGTAAAAACTGCTATGAATAAGTTGGAAGGCAAAGAGAAAGTGAAAGTCATTTTTATTACGGTTGACCCGGATCGGGATACCCCGGAAGCCATGCGAGGCTATCTGGATAATTTTGACCCGGAATACATTGGACTGACCGGTGATTACGAACAAATTCAGCAGGTGATGAAACCATTTGGCGCCTTTGCCCAGAAAGAGGAAGTAAGCGAGTCTGCCGCCGGCTACCTGGTTAGCCACACGGCCCGCCTCTATCTAATTAATCCCAACCAGGAATTGATACTTACCTACCCTTTTGGCTTTGAAGCCGATGATTTACGCAGCGATTTAACACATTTGCTGCAACAGTAGGTGAAAACGCTGAAGCTGCCTGTGGCTGTGGCCGGCCAAATTGCCGGCGTTGGATGGCAAAAATAATCCCCGTTGCTCCCCGTGGTGCTAAATGTCTATCAAAAGACAACTTATTGCATATCCGTACAACCGCAATTGGCCATACCAATTGATGGGGGATTCCAGGCTTTCCCCGCTCGTTTTTTTGCATGGATTTTTGGGATCGGGCAGCGATTGGCTTTCTGTAGCCCGCCAATTCTCTCATCAATTTTTCTGTATCCTCCCGGATTTGCCGGGTCACGGGGAAAATGTTGAGTTGCCATTAAGCGAACCGGTCAACTTTGATAAGATTGTTGCCGGACTCAATTATTTGCTGGATGAATTGGAACTTGAACGGGTAAACCTGCTGGGGTATTCGATGGGGGGGCGAATTGCGTTGTATTTTTCCACAAAATTTCCGCATCGGGTTGAGCACCTTATTTTAGAAGGGGCCAATCCCGGCATCGCTGATGAACGCTCCCGGCTGGCCCGGGCAACACTCGATGACCAACGCGCCGAACAATTAAGAAACCTTGGGATTGACACCTTTGTTGACCGGTGGTACCAGATGATGCTCTTTGGCACGCTCAAAAAGCATCCCCAAATTCTGGAACAGCTTAAAATTCGACGCAAACAAAACGATGCGCGTTGGGCGGCCAAAATCATCAGCGAGTTAAGCCCCGGGCGGCAACCTTCTTTGTGGCACCGTTTGGGTCAACTACCCATGCCGGTACTATTGCTGGCCGGGCAGCTCGATGAAAAATATGCCGACCTGATGGGGCAAATGGCGGCAAAAATACCACAGGCAATCCTCGAAATTGTACCGGGAGCCGGGCATAACGTTCATCTTGAAGCACCACAGCCGTTTATCAAAGGCGTGGAGCAATTTCTCCAAAATTAATTTACCCCCTTTTGTTTTTTAAATGTTGTGCTAGAATATTACTTTGTGTAGTATGAAAAAACATGAAGCTTAGGAATGGTGATTAAATAACTTGCGCATTTACCCATACTGCATACTGCGTATTAATTTCCGCGTTTCAGGTTACGCAATACGTAGTACCATCGTTAATTGGGTAACTTATTTAATTACCGTTCCTTAACCGGATGCCGCCGTCAAATAATATCGCTCAACAAGCATCCGCTGAATAACCTGAAAAAACAGCCTGCAAGTTGTTAAACTGAAATTTCTTTTTCTCAACCCGATAATGTGCGAAAAATAAACTTAAAAAGGCCGGCTGAATAACCAACGGGGGTGAATGCGCCAACACAAAATTGGCGCAATTTGTTTATTATGGAATCTTTTTTTAATCTGGTAGTTTTTGTAGCTGGGTTTGTATTTATTGCTATGGCTTCAAAACAGATGGGGCAATTATTTGCCAAATTTAAGCTGCCTCTGATCAGCGGATTTCTTATTACCGGGATAATTGCCGGGCCGTTTGTGTTTGATTTTATCCCCCACGAAGCTGTTGAAAATTTGCGGTTTATCGATGAAATCTCTCTGGCCTTTATTGCTTTTGCCGCCGGCAGCGAACTTTACCTGCAGGAACTCAAAAGTCGCGTTAAAAGTATTGCCTGGGTTGCCGCCGGTAATGCCATTGTAATCCCGCTTTTGGGCAGTATCACGGTATACTTGCTATCCGATTCTGTTTCGTTTATGAGCGAAATGACCCCCTCAACCCGAATGGCCATCTCTTTGCTGGCCGGCGCAATTCTGGTGGCCCGGTCGCCGTCATCTGCCATTGCCATTGTCAACGAACTTCGCGCCAAAGGGCCGTTTACCCAAACGGTGCTTGGGGTTACGATGATAATGGATGTGCTGGTTATTTTTCTGTTTGCGCTTACTACATCGTTGGCAGGCGTACTGCTAACCAGCGCCGGGTTTGACGCGGGGTTCATTGTCTTATTGGCGGCAGAACTGACCATATCTGTAGCTGTTGGATATGGTCTGGGGCGAGTGTTGCAATTCATCCTCGCATTTCAAGTTAACAGGATGATAAAATCGGGGCTGATTTTGTTGCTGGGATTTGGTGTTTTTGCCTTGTCCAACGAGCTTCAACACCTGACCCACAGCTACCTTCAGTTTGAACTATTTTTAGAGCCGTTGCTGCTCTGTATGATTGGCAGTTTTGTAGTTATCAATTACACACGTTATCGCGCCGAATTTTTGAAGATTTTGCACGATATTGGGCCTCCAATTTACATTATCTTCTTCACATTAACCGGAGCTTCGTTGGCGCTGGATGTGTTGGTTGATGTGTGGCCCATTGCTCTGGCCTTGTTTGGTATCCGGTTGGTGGCTATTTTCATTGGCTCCTTTGCCGGCGGTACTATCGCGGGCGATCCAATGTCTCACAACCGGGTAAGTTGGATGACCTATGTAACCCAGGCCGGCGTGGGGTTGGGGTTGGCCAAGGAAGTGGCGGTAGAATTCCCGGCGTGGGGCGGGGCATTTGCCACAATGATTATTGCCGCCATTGTCTTGAGCCAGCTAGTTGGGCCGCCCCTATTTAAATGGGCCATCAACCGAATTGGTGAATCGCACATCCGAGCCGATACCCACGAATTCGACGGCGTACCTGATGTTATTATTTTTGGCCTGGAAGATCAGTCGGTGGCGTTAGCGCGTCAGCTACTATCGCACGGATGGCAGGTAAAGATCGCCTGTAGGGAAATTAGCCCGCAGGATGCGGAGAACTCCGATTTAAATATTTTCTCGATACCGGATTTTTCTTTGGATACGCTGCACCGGCTTGACGGGGAACATGTTGAAGCCATGGTGATGATGCTTTCTGACGAGGAAAATTATCGAATTTGCGAATTGGCCTATGAAAACTTTGGCACCAACGATTTAATTGTTCGGTTGAATAATCGCACCAATTTCAACCGATTCCACAAGATGGGGGTGTTAATTGTTGATCCTTCCACGGCTATGATCAGCTTGTTTGACCACATGGTTCGCTCACCTGTGGCAACCTCGATGCTGTTAGGCATGGAAGATCATCAGGATATCATCGATATCGAGGTTAGAGACCCCACGCTGGTTGGTGTTCCGCTGCGTAATTTGCGCTTGCCTGAGGAAGTGCTGATTCTGTCCATCCAGCGTGATGGGCACGTGCTTATCTCGCACGGCTACTCGCGTTTAAAATTGGGGGATAAAGTGACTGTGATTGGCTCAACCAAATGTTTGGAAGAAGTGGGGCTTCGGTTGGGGGCATAGGTTATGCCCGGCAAGGTCATAAATTGAACTTCTGATGGTTACAGAGATGTATCTGCAATCCACGCTTCGCGTATGCCGGCTTAAGTTGGCGAAATACCCGTTACAAGATTAACCCTGTAACGGTCTAAAATGCGGAGGCTGGTACTTGGAGCCGCTTGAATGCGCGTACTCAGGACTAGCCATCATTAAATCATCCAGATTGCATCCCTGCAGCAGCATTTGGGCAAACGCTTCCGGTAAATTATTTTTGCGAATGGCCGCTGCGGCCCATTCAACATCGTAATCCAGCCGGTGATGCTCCACGTGAAAATCCCTTTTGGCCAGGGTCAGCGCGGCGTAAGAAGGGCGCGGGTCGCCATCATCGGGGCGGCCGACGCTGCCGGTATTGATGAACCACACCCCATCCACCTCACGGGCAAACGGTTGGTGAGAGTGACCGCACACCACAATTTCCACCTCGGCTATAGCCGCCAGTTCGCGCAGGCGTTCTTCCGGGGTAAACGGCGTAAGCGCCTCCTGATTGGAAGCAGGGCTGCCGTGCGTTAGCAGCGCAGAAGCTCCGGCAAAGCGCAACACAATTTCCTGCGGCAGCGCCCGCAAATATCTTCGATTCTTTTTAGTGAGGGTTTTGTAGGCCCACTGAAACGCCAGGAATTTCTGAGGGTGCTTACTTTGCCGCCACTTCTCCCGCTTCTTTTTGAAGCGCAACACCTTGAGGTCATAATTTCCCACAATGCTCACTGCGCCCTCCCGCTGGAGCCGTTCGATGACCTCGTTGGGAAAAGCGTTATACCCAACCCAATCCCCAATATTCCAGATAGCGTCGATTTTTTGTTGGTGGGCATGTGCCAGCACCGCTTCCAGCGCAGGAAGATTGGCGTGGACATCGCCAAGGAGAGCAATTTTCATGGCATAGTCACAGCAAGTAGCAGGTTACAGGTAGCAGGTAGCAAGTAAGAATTCTGTCACTTGTCACGTTTATAAAGATGGCCGTAGCGTGTGCCAATCGGTGGCCTGCTCGTACTGATACGCTACGCGCAGGATGGCGCTTTCCCCCAGCGCCGGCCCGATGATTTGCAATCCCACCGGCATTTCGTTGGAAAAGCCGCACGGCACGGAAATACCGCATACTCCGGCCAGGTTCAGGGAGACCGTTAAAACATCCGTCAGATACATCTGGAGGGGGTCGTTGGCTTTTTCGCCCAACTTAAAGGCCGTAGTGGGAGACACAGCCGCAACCATCACATCCACATTATTAAAAGCTTGCTCAAAGTCGCGACGCGCAAGGGTGCGCACCTGCTGCGCTTTGAGATAATAGGCATCGTAATAACCGGCAGAGAGGGCATAGGTGCCCAGCATAATGCGCCGCTTCACCTCCGGGCCAAAACCGGCCTTGCGGGTTTCGCGGAACATACTCCACATATCGTCGCCTTCCTTGCGCAGACCAAAACGTACGCCATCGTAGCGTGACAGATTGGCCGATGCCTCGGCGGTGGCAATCATATAGTAGGCAGCAATGCCGTATTTGGAATGAGGCAGGGATACCTCTACGATTTCTGCGCCTAAATCTGCCAGTTGGTCGAGGGCGCTTCGCACCGCGCTCTCCACGCCGGGTTCCATGCCATCAACAAAATATTCCTGTGGCACGCCGATGCGCAGTCCCTGCAAATCGCCCTCGCATTTCATTTCGGCCACGTAATCGGGCACCGGCGCGTTGAGGGTGGTGGCGTCCATTGGATCGTGGCCGGCAATGGCTTGCAGCAAAATGGCGGCATCTTCCACATCTTTGGTGATGGGGCCAATCTGATCCAGCGATGAGCCGTGAGCGATGGCTCCGTAGCGGCTAACCCGGCCATAGGTGGGTTTGAGGCCAACCACGTTGCAAAATGAGGCCGGTTGGCGAATACTGCCGCCGGTATCCGTACCCAACGTGCCCAGCGTTTCATCGGCTGCCGTGGCCGCTGCGCTGCCGCCGCTGCTGCCGCCCGGCACGCGCTCTGCATTCCAGGGATTCCTGGTAATTTTATAGGCAGAGTATTCGGTGGAGCCCCCCATAGTAAATTCATCGGTGTTGGTTTTCCCAACAAATACTGCGCCGCTTTCGCGCAGTTTGCGCGCGGCGGTGGCATCAAAGGGGGGCACAAACCCTTCCAGAATTTTAGAGCCGGCGGTGGTGGCCATGCCCATAGTGATGATAGCATCTTTGATGCCCAGTGGGATGCCCAGCAAGGGGTTATCTTCGCCGGTGGCTCGCCGCTCATCGGCAAATTGAGCCATTTGCAGGGCCATATCCTCATGCACGCTAAGGTAGGCCCCAACACCCCTGTCGATATCAGCAATGCGATCCAGGATGCTCTCTGTCAGATCAACCGAAGTAACCTCGCCGTAGCGAAGTTTTTTCTGAGCTTCGTGGATAGTCAGTTCGTACAGTTCCAATAGTTCCTCCGTGGGTGAGAAGTGGTTTGGAAAATCCCTGTGGTTTTCAGGAATTCGTGGTGTCAGGCTATGCGTGTTGCGTGTTGCGTATCAGGAAAAATACACAACACCCAATATTTTGCCCCCCTAAAATCCTGAAGACCCAGTCTCTGCTGGTGGCAGTTTGTTTCAGTCTAAAACGGCTTTCACTTTAAAGCTGCGCTTGTCCGCATTGGGGGCGTTGTACAGGGCCGCTTCATTTTTAAGCGATGGCCGGCGCGTATCGGATCGCATCACGTTGTTCAGGGGCAGGGCGCTGGTGGTGGGGGGAATATCGGTAGTGTCAAGTTGTTGCAGCATTTCGGCGTAATCCAGCACGCTGGATAGCTGTTCCCGAAACATATCTTTTTCTTCGTCGGTAAGGGTCAGTTTTGCCAGTTTGGCAATGGTTTCAACCTCTTTTCGGCTGATGGTCATACTAAACTCCTCGTATAAAATGCTCGTAGTCAGGTACGCAGCACAGCAACGCCACTCCGCTATCGCTGCGGGGCTGACTACGAGCAGGTAATAGCTCCTTGTAAATACAGTAGGCAGGTCTCAGTAGATCCAAATTTGAGGAGTGAGGCATCCTCAGATGCCGAACGGAGCCGCATCTGAGGATACCGGCTTCTCGAAAATTGGATCTACCGGGTCTCTACGCTCTTCAAGCGTTTCGAGTACAGCTTGCCTGAAGATGTCCTTTAATTGGTTTTTATCAAATGTCGCAGTTGACATAGGGTTCTCTTAATTTGTACGTACATTTTTGCCAGGATTTCTACATTGGGGATTGAGCGACCATGATAGACTGAGGCCGGAACTTTGTCAAACGGTGAAATTGCGCAGGTGGAAACTTTTTAGCGTCAACAGCGGGGGCCGATGGCCTCCCTGCACGGCAGGCTACTCATCCACCTTTGCCACCGTCAGGTGGAACCCTTCCACTTTTATGACTTTTACGCGGGTTCCAACCGGAATCGGCCGGCCATTGCGGCTGGTAGCCTGCCACCGTTCTCCCTGCACAAATACGCTGCCTTGCGGCTCCAGCGCCACTTTTACGGTGCCGGTGCTGCCCATCATCCCTTCCTGGCCGGTGGCAGGTCTGGCGCCCATCGATTGCCACACTTTGCGAAAGCCAAACCCAACAATCACGGCCATACTCAGGGCAATGCCAATAATTGAAGGCAGCGGGATTTCGTAGGCAAACTCGCTGGTGTTAAACAAGATGAGGCCGCCCAGCACAAAGGCGGCCATACCGGCCGTAGTTAACGCCCCAAAGGTGGGGGTAAATACTTCCGCTATAAAAAGGCCAAACGCCAACAGAATCAGGGCCAGTCCGGCGTAATTCACCGGCAATTGCCCGATGGCGTAAAAGCCAACCAGCAGTAAAATTATACCAATGATTCCGCTGATGTAACCGCCGGGGTTGATGATTTCGTACACAATGGCCAGGCTGCCAATGGAAATAAGCATCAGGGCAATGGTGGGATTGGAAATAGCCCCCAAAATGCTCTCCAGCGTGGTTGCTTCCTCAAAACCAAGGCGTGCGCCGGCGGTGTTGAGCATGACTTCCCGTCCGTTTACCTCCACGGTAAAGCCATCCATCTGGGTGAGTAAATCGTCCAGATCGTCGGCAATAAAATCGATGACGCCCAGTTCCAGCGCTTCTTCGGCATTGGCTGCTTTGGCCTCGGTGATGGCTTCCTGCGCCCACTCAATGGCTTCCTCGCCGCGCCGGTCGGCCAGACTCTTGACATCGGCCACCATAATATTCTCCAGTTTCGCCCGGAGCGTTTCATCAATGTCTGCGCCGGAGCCATCGATGGGGCTGGCCGCGCCGATACTGGTGTTGGGGGCCATAGCCGCCACGTGGCCGGCCAGCGTAATAAACGTGCCGGCCGAGGCCGCAAAACCACCCGGAGGCCAGACGTACACCACGACCGGCACATCGGCGGCGATGATGGTCTGGATAATGCGGCGCGTTAAATCTACGCTGCCGCCCGGCGTATTCAGCCGAACAATCAGGGCCTCGGCGTTGCGCCCGTCGGCATCAACAATAGCCCGCTCGATAAAACTGTGCATTACCGGCGTTACCGGCCCCTCCACATCAATGACCAGCACTTCTTTAGGCCCCTCCTGCGCCAGGGCCAGCGGCGCAAGCAGGTGAGCTACAATTAGCGTCAGATAAAGAATGTTACGAAATTGGCTCAGTTTCTGTGACAGTCCAACTTTCTGTTTGCGAGTGTGCAATTTGTTTTTCATACCATTAATTATACCTTGCCGGGAGAATTTTTCAACGAGGCCGTATCATCTCATAAATCGTAACCGTTCAGCCCCCTATGTCATTCCCGCATGTAGTAAGCGGGAATCCAT